>NZ_QTQH01000008.1:0-263768 GCF_003853805.1 Burkholderia sp. Bp8994 | reverse complement strand
GCGGCGCACATCACGGTGAACAAGAACGCGATCCCGAACGATCCGGAGAAGCCGTTCGTGACGAGCGGCATCCGCCTCGGTTCGCCGGCGATGACGACGCGCGGCTTCGGCACGGCGGAAGCCGAGCAGGTCGGCAACCTGATCGCCGACGTGCTCGAGAACCCGGAAGATGCAGCGACGATCGAGCGCGTGCGCGCGCAAGTGGCCGAGCTGACGAAGCGTTTCCCGGTCTATCGCTGATCCGGCATGCGCTGCCCGTTCTGCCGGCATGAGGACACGCAGGTCGTCGACTCGCGCGTGTCCGAAGATGGCGCCGCGATTCGTCGGCGCCGTCGTTGCTCGGCTTGCGACAAGCGCTTCACGACGTACGAGCGGGTCGAGCTGAACCTGCCGGCCGTCGTGAAGAAGGACGGCAGCCGCACGGAATTCGACCGTCGCAAGATCGTCGCCAGCATGCAACTCGCGCTGCGCAAGCGGCCGGTTGCGGCTGACGCGATCGACGCGGCGGTCGCCCGCATCGAATATCAGCTGCTCGCAACCGGCGAGCGTGAAGTGCGTAGCGAGAAGCTCGGCGAGCTCGTGATGAACGAGCTGCGCGGCCTCGATACGATCGCCTATGTCCGTTTCGCGTCGGTTTACCGCCGGTTCGAGGACGTTTCCGAATTTGCCGACGTGATCGAAGAGTTCCGTCGCGCGTCCCCCTCCAAGCCTCCGCGTAAGCGCTGACGCGCTGCGTCCGTTCATCGTCTTCTCCGTGGTTCAGTTCGCGCCGATTGTGTCGGCTGCGATCGCACGTCGCCAGTCGGCCGTTCGGCCAATGGCGCGCGTTCGCTCGCGTCGCTACAGTCGACGCATCACGTTGACGGAGGGCGATCGCGATGGGACTGCACCGGCAGGGTGTTGAAAAACGCATGCGATGCGGCGGCTTCACGCTCGTCGAGTTGATGGTCGCGATCGCGCTGGCAGCCGCGATCGGACTTTACGCCGCACCCGCATTCGATCAGTGGCGCATGCGCGAACGCGTGGAGGCCCGCGCGCTCGCGCTGCTCGGTGCGCTGTCGTTCGCGCGCACCGAGGCGACGCGTCTCGGCGTGCGTGTCACGCTGTGCAGGGCCGGGCGCGATGGCGACTGCGTGCGGCACGGCGAGCGGTGCGATCCGGCGGAATGGTCGTGCGGCTGGATCGTCAGCGGGCAGTTCGACGGGCAGTCGCGCGTGCTGCGGCGCTATCCGCGCGATGCCGACGTCGCTATCGCGGGCGCGGCGCACGATCTGGCATTTGCGCCGTCGGCAGGCCAGGTGATCGGCGGGATCCGGCGTTTCGAATTGCGTCCGCAGCGTGCGCTGCCCGGCGATGACGCACGCGTATCGCGCTGCATCCGGATCGCGGCGGGCGGTCGGGCACGCGTCGTCGCCGGTCGTTGCGACGCGGCATGACGTGCGCACGCAAGTCGATGCGCGGCACGTCGCTGCTCGAAGCGGTGCTGGCCATCGCGTTGCTCGCAACCGTGATGCTGGCCGTGGCCGGCAGTCAGCTCGCGATGACGCGCACGCAGCGGGCGACGATCTGGCGTGAACGCGCGCTGTGGCTGGCCGACGCTCGCATCGAGCGCCGGCGCGCGGCGACGGGCGCCGACGACGGCATCGCGGCGCTCGCGGCTGCATCGCTGCCCGGCGGCACGATGACGCTCGACGATGGACCGGCCGGTGTCCGCTACGTGGTGGTCGGCTGGCGCGACACCAACGCCTACGCGGCGACTTCCACGCGATGTGAAGGTGCGGGCGCTACGGTCAAGCCGGCGTCGTGCGTGCGGATACCGTTTCGGGAGGCCCATGCCGATGCGGACGAACGCTGATCGCCGCAGCCGCGCGCATACGCTGCTCGAAGTGCTGATCGCGATGACCGTCGGCCTGCTCGTGCTTGCCGCGGCCGGTGCGCTGTACCACGCCCAGCGCATCGCGCAGCGGCGCGCGGAAGACGGGTTCCGGATGCGCGATGCGGCCGCGACCGCGCTGATGCTGATCGGCCAGCAGATCCAGATGGCCGGGTTTCGTCCGCTCGATGTCGAAGGGGCGTCATCGCTGCCGCCGGTGTTCGGTTGTTCCGCGGGGCGCGTGCGAGGCGATGGCGCGCAGGTGCGCTGCGAAGCCGTGCGCGCAGCGTCGGATGCGGTGCTGGTTCGGTATGTCGGCGATGCCGTGTCGACGTGGCTGACGGTCGGTGCACAGGTGTCGGATTGTCTCGGGCAGGGTGTCGGCGCTCCCGGTGAGCGGTCGCTCGTGGAAAACCGTTTCGACGCGCATGTCAGCCCGTCGACGGGCGAGCCCGAGTTGTACTGCGAGGGAAGCGGGCGCCCGGGTACGCCGCAGCCCGTCGTGTCCGGCATCGATCAGCTGCGGGTCCGTTACCTGCGTCGCGCAGGCGCGCGGTTCGTCAACGCGGAGGCGATGGGTGCCGGCGACTGGCACGATGTCGTCGCCGTGCATGTATGCGTGCGGGCGCGTGGCGAACCGATTGACGGGCCCGCGCGTCATGTCGATTGCGACGGCCGCACGGCCGTTTCGCGGGACGATCGCGCGCATCTGGTGCTGCATCGAATCGTCGCGTTGCGCAATGCCGCGGTCGCATTCGCGGATCCCGTCCGTGACGCGGCGCAGGACCACGAGGTAGCGCGATGATCCATGCAACCGAATTCGTCGGCGAGCTTGCGATGCGAATCGCGGCCGTCCGCGCAAGGGGGCGCATCGTTGCTTTCTTCGACTCGCAACATGCGGTGAGGGCCTCATGCTGAGCGGAAGAACGACGCGCGCACGCTTTCCATCCGCCAGCCGCGGCTGGCGTCGCGACGCGGGCCTTGCATTGCCTGCCGTGATCGCTGTCGGCGCGGCGGTCGCCGCGCTGACCGGCACATGGTTCGAATCCGCGCTGACGGAATCGCGCCGCACGCGTGCATTGTCGGACCGGTTGATTGCATTTCACGCGGCCGACGCAGCACTGGCAGCCTGTACCGCGCGATTGCTCCGCGGCGGGGCGCCGTACATGGACGAACCGCTATCACCCGGCGAGCCGGATGCATGGCGGCGTACGCCCGCGCTGGGCGTCGACGATGCATTCGCACCGTTCGCCTCCTGGCCGATGGCGGCCCAGCCGCCGCGTTGCCTGATCGAGGCCTGGCGAGGCGTCGGTCCGCAAGGGAGTCGCGCTTACCTCGTCACCGCGCGTGGTGTCGGCGGCCATGCGTCGAGCGTGGTCTGGCTGCAGAGCCAGGTCGCGCTGCGCGACGGACGCATTGTGGCGCAGCGCTGGCGTCGCGTCGCGGCGGTGCATCGATGAAAGCGCCTGGATTGCTGCGCCGGTCGGCGGCGTTCACGTTGCTCGAACTGATGATCGTGCTTGCGATCGTCGCTGTGCTGGCCGCGTGGGGCGTCCCGTCGTATCGCGAACATGTCGCGCGCATGCATCGCGCGTCCGCGGTTGCCGCGCTGTATCGCGCCGCTCAATATCTCGAAACGCTCGACGGCCCGGCGCCGCAGACGTTGCCGGATGCATACGCACAGGCACCGCCGGACGGGCAGGCGATTTACCGCGTGGGGCTGAAACGATCGGTCGGCGACGATGCGCAGGTCGTCTACGAACTCGTTGCGAACCCGCTCGAGGCAGGCCCGATGCGTGCCGATGCATGCGGCGCATTCACACTGCGTTCGGACGGCACGAAAGGCAATACGGGATCGAGCGACGCAGCGTCCGAGACACTGGGGCGGACATGCTGGGGCGTGCGCTGATCGCCCGATTACCCGATCGTCCGATCACGCACGGAAAACGCGCACCGCCGGATGGCCGTGCACGCCCGTCGTTGCGTATCAGTCGTCGTTCGCGGCCATTGCGCGTTCATCGCGCGACTGTTTCCAGATCCGGTAGAACTCCCACGCGGCGAAGCCGACGGTGCCCCACTTCAGCGCGGGGCCCGCGCTCGCGCGCAGCAGCGATCGAATGGGTTTCGCCAGCACGAGCGACGCGAGCGAACTCAGCATCGGATACTGGTTGACGAGCTGGCCGAGGTTCGCGTTCAGGTTCTTGGCGGACTGGCTCAACTTGCCGCTCGACAGGCCGGGGATGAACACCTTGAGCCAGCTGAAGCGCGTGACGGCGTGGCGCATTTCGGCGGCGGCTTCGGCAAGCTCGAGCCGCTCGACCTCGGATCGCAGGATCAGCAATTCCTTGCGGAGCGCGCGATGCTGCGACGCGCTCCACTTCGATCGCGACGAATGGGGGCGGGGCGAGTGGCCCGTGACGTTCTGGCTCATGGCGCGTCGGCGAAGTAGGTGAGAGGGGTGAACGCGACTGCGTTCACGGCTTGCCGCGGAAAGCCTCGCGGTCTTTCTCGAGCTCGGCGAGCGTTGCTTCGAACACGGTCGGCGCCTCGCGCAGGCCCGTGCGCGCCTTCAGCGCACATGCGATACCGGCGATCGCGTACAGCGCGGTGATGACCGCGAGCGATTGCCACCGGTAGGTGTCCCAGAACGCGATCGTGACGAGCACGGTCAGGCTGATGAGCGCCATCGTCGCGAGCATCATGGCCGCGAGCCCGAGGAACAGCACGCCCATCAGGCGTTCCTTCTCCTCGGCGAGTTCGATGCCGACCAGTTCGAGGCGCGTCTGCAGCAGGCCGATCGCGGAGCCGACGAAGCGGCGCAACGGTCCCTGGCCGGACGGCTGCGAGTGGGTGTCTGTCGTCATGAATAAGGCGCTTGCGCGCGCAGTGAGCGTCTAGGTCAAAGCTGGCCGGCGGCGAACCGCCGGCCGGCTTCGGCGCCCATGTGCCGCACCGGGCGGCGCATGGGGCGGAACGGCGCCGAGCGCGTTACTTGCGGTTGATCAGCAGGCCGATCAGCACACCGACGCCGGCGGCGACGCCGATCGACGTCCACGGATGCTCGTGCACGTAGTCGTCGGTCGCGCGCGCGGCCTTCTTGCCTTTCTCGACCACCACGACCTGGACGTCGGTTGCCTTTTCCTTGGCCTGCTTCAGGCGCGACAGGGCTTTTTCGCGCAGTTCCGCCGCACGGTCGCCCGTGCTGCTCGCCGCTTGCTTGAGCAGATCCTCGGCGTCCGCGAGAACGGTTTTGATATCCGACATCAGTTTCTCCTTGTTGATTTCCGACATTGCAACTCCCTTCATGCTGTCATGCTGCAGGTTCACATCCTAGCGAAACGCCTGCCCGCTGGCGAGCCGGGACAAATAAACGGCGGCAGTGCAAGACTGCATGGTAAACGACTCGTAATCGTCAACAGAGCTTCAGACGATACGAAAAGTTTCCCTGGACGCCATTCGTGCCGCGCCGCCACCCGGCAAAAATGACAAAAAAGTATGAATATCAAACGTAATAATCGTTCGCATGTCTCATTGCTTCCCGTAAGCTGATGGACTGTCCCGCGCCATCCAGCGCGCGGTTTCAACCAGCATCGTTCGAGGAGGGAACATCATGAGTCTGCGTCTTGGCGACATCGCACCGGATTTCGAGCAGGAATCGAGCCTGGGCCCCATCAAGTTTCACGAGTGGCTGGGCGACAGCTGGGGTGTCCTGTTCTCGCACCCGGCCGATTACACGCCGGTGTGCACGACTGAACTCGGGCTGACCTCGAAGCTGAAGGGCGAATTCGAGAAACGCAACGTGAAGGTGATCGCGCTGTCGGTCGACGGCGTCGAATCGCACAAGGGCTGGATCAACGACATCAACGAAACGCAGTCGACCGTGGTCGGTTTCCCGATCATCGCCGACGCGGACCGCAAGGTTTCGCAGCTGTACGACATGATCCACCCGAACGCGAACGAAACGCTGACGGTGCGCTCGCTGTTCGTGATCGATCCGAACAAGAAGGTGCGGCTCACCATCACCTATCCGGCCAGCACCGGCCGTAACTTCGACGAAGTGTTGCGCGTGATCGACTCGCTGCAGCTGACCGACAATTACAAGGTCGCGACGCCCGGCAACTGGAAGGACGGCGACGACGTCGTGATCGTGCCGTCGCTGCAGGATCCGGAAGAGCTGAAGAAACGCTTCCCGAAGGGTTTCAACGCCGTGCGGCCGTACCTGCGCCTCACGCCGCAGCCGAACAAGTAAGGAGCGGCTGCCGCCTCGGCGGCGCGTGACGAACGCGCGTCGATGAAAACGGCCCGCCCGGCAGCGATGCCGGGCGGGCCGTGTCGTTTCAGCGGCGACGATGCGACGCGAAGGGCGCCGCGCCGGGCAGGCGAATGATCAGAAGAATGCCTGGATGCCCGTCTGGGCGCGGCCGAGGATCAGCGCATGGATATCGTGCGTGCCTTCGTACGTATTCACCACTTCGAGGTTCACGAGGTGGCGCGCGACGCCGAATTCGTCCGAGATGCCGTTGCCGCCGAGCATGTCGCGCGCGAGCCGCGCGATGTCGAGTGCCTTGCCGCACGAGTTGCGCTTCATGATCGACGTGATCTCGACGGCCGCCGTGCCTTCGTCCTTCATCCGGCCGAGACGCAGCACGCCTTGCAGGCCGAGCGTGATTTCGGTCTGCATGTCGGCGAGCTTCTTCTGGATCAACTGGTTCGCGGCGAGCGGGCGGCCGAACTGCTTGCGGTCGAGCACGTACTGGCGCGCGGTGTGCCAGCAGGACTCGGCTGCGCCGAGCGCGCCCCAGGCGATCCCGTAGCGCGCCGAGTTCAGGCACGTGAACGGGCCGCGCAGGCCGCTCACGTCCGGCATCAGGTTCTCTTCGGGCACGAACACCTCGTCGAGGACGATCTCGCCGGTGATCGACGCACGCAGCCCGACCTTGCCGTGGATCGCCGGCGCCGACAGTCCCTTCCAGCCCTTCTCGAGAATGAAGCCGCGGATCGCGTCCTTGCCGTTTTCTTCCAGTTTCGCCCACACGACGAACACGTCGGCGATCGGCGAGTTGGTGATCCACATCTTCGCGCCGGACAGCGAATAGCCGCCGGGCACCTTCTTCGCGCGCGTGACCATGCTGCCCGGGTCGGAGCCGTGGTTCGGCTCGGTCAGCCCGAAGCAGCCGATCCATTCGCCGCTCGCGAGCTTCGGCAGGTATTTCTGCTTCTGCGCGTCCGAGCCGAATTCGTGAATCGGCACCATCACGAGCGACGACTGCACGGACATCATCGAGCGGTAGCCGGAGTCGACGCGCTCGACTTCGCGCGCGATCAGCCCGTAGCTCACGTAATTGAGACCGGGGCCGCCGTATTCTTCAGGAATCGTCGGGCCGAGCAGGCCGATCTCGCCCATCTCGCGGAAGATCTCGGCGTCGGTGCGCTCGTGGCGGAACGCTTCGGTCACGCGCGGCGCGAGCTTGTCCCGCGCGTACGCGTGCGCGGCATCGCGCACCATCCGCTCTTCTTCGGTCAGTTGCTGGTCGAGCAGCAGCGGATCGTCCCAATGAAAAGTTGCAGCAACCATCGTTTCATCTCCTGTCGGCCCCGGGTTGGCGCTTCGCCGCCTGGCCCGATGTCTAAAGTTCGCTTGACTCAGGTTCCGCTGTGCGGAACAATGTTTTGCAAAACGAACCCAGTGTAGCATCAGATGACGCTTTCAACCATCGACGAAACCACGATCGACGAACGCAAGTTCGTCGTTGCGCTCGCGCGCGGGCTCGACCTGCTGCGCGCCTTCCGGCCCGGCGAGACGATGCTCGGCAATCGCGACTTCGCGGAGCGCACCGGGCTGCCGAAGGCGACGGTGAACCGGCTCGCCTACACGCTGACCGTGCTCGGCTACCTGCGCTACGACGAGACGCTCGGAAAGTATGCGCTCGACGCCGGCGTGCTGTCGCTCGGCTACGCGCTGCTGTCCGGCTCGGGCACCCTCGATCTCGCGCGGCCGCACATGCAGGCGCTCGCGCGCGAGATCGGCGCGGCCGTGTCGCTCGGCTGCCGGGACGGGCTCGACATGATCTATCTGGAGACGATCCGCAGCGAAACGGCGCTGACGCTCGGGCTGGCGCCCGGCTCGCGGCTGTCGATGCTGACGAGCTCGATGGGGCGCGCGTACCTGGCCGTGCAGCCGGAGGACGTGCGCCGCGCGCTCTACGCGGATCTGCACCGGGCGGCGGGCGGCGCGGCCGATGCGGATGCACTCGTCGCGGCAGCCCAGGACGCGGTGGCCGAATTCTCCGCGGGCGGATGCTGTTATTCGTTCCGCGCGTGGCACATGGACGTGAACGCGGCGGCCGTGCCGTTTCGCGAGCCGCGCGAGGGGCGCTGGCTGATCCTGAGCTGCAGCGGGCCTGCGTCGTCGATGGACGAGGACGTGTTCCGCACGCAGGTCGGGCCGAAGCTGAAGGCGCTCGCGCAGCGGCTCGGGCAGACGGGCTGAAACAGGCCCTGCGCGGCGTGTCGCCGGGGCGCCCGGGCACGCGAGCGGGCGCGCCGACATCCCGATCCTCACCGCTACCCGCTCGCTGAATCGAATCCACGATCCTGCGCGGCGCTCCCCGCGCGCCGGCAGCCACACCGCCAATCAGGCCGTGACGACCTTCGCGAACACCGGCCCCTGCATGAACCGCACGTCGTGCTGGCGCAGCAGCTCGCACTGCGTCTCGTCGACGACGCCGTCGAAAATCAGCGGAATCCGCACGCGCTGCGCATACGCGACCAGCGCCTTCACCATCCCGTCGCGCAGCGCGATGCCCGCATCCATCTTGATGTAGTCGGGTCGCGCCATCTCCGATTCGACCGCGAGGATCCGGCCCGGGTCGGGCAGCTTGTCGGCGACCTTGAAGCCGTGATGCTGGTAGCTGCGCGTCAGGTAGCCGAGGAAGGTCTTGTGCGCGACCGCGACGGCCGGCAGCTCGATCACGATCCGCTCGGTCGGCAGCCCGAAGCGCTGCAGCACCGACGAGAAATGCTTGCCGTGGTCGTACTTCACGCTCTTGAGCAGCCGCTCGTGCACGCGCAGGAACAGCAGCCCGTGACGTTGCGCGCCGAAGAAGTTGATCGCGTGCAGCGCGCGCGACAGCCGGTCGATCGCGACGAGTGTCTGGTCGTCGACGGCCGAATCGACCGGGTCGTGCGGCGTGCCCGTGACCAGCGTGACGGCCTGGAAGCCGAGTTCGTCGCCGTAGCGCTCGATCGCGTCCGCGAACGACGTCGACTGCGGCGCGCCGGGCATCGTCACGTCGTAGATCGGTTCATAGGCGCTCGCGAGCGTGCGCTCCGGCAGATTGGCGCACGCGGTGCCGCCCTCGGCGAGCGCAAGGTGTTCACGCAGATACGGCAGTTGCCCGGCACGGACGACCAGCTCGGGAATGTTGGGCGGAATCATCGGCGTGGGAAGGAAAAAATGGCGGCCGAAAGGGCCGCCTCATCTCTCGATATTAGCAGCGCGAGCCCGGCTCGGCTTGGCGTTTCGCTCATATGGTTATCCCGTTCCGGAACCGGCGGCTAGGGTTTACGTTGATTTCACTATTCGTAATTGGTTTTACTATTCGTAAATCCAAGAATATGTCGCCGATCAAGAAAAGCGGCGTTCGGGCGCCCGCAGCGGTGCCGTTTCCCGAATCGGATCAACAGGAAGCAAGGAGCGAGACGTGGCGGTTGACAGGAAGTGGACGGAACAGGGCGGGCCGCGGCGGCGGCGGGCAACGGGCATGAGCGGAACGACGCTGCGCGCGCCGGCATGCGCACGGCAGGGTTGAGGAGCGGATGGCGACCATGAGCATCGATTACCAGACGCTGAAGTTCGACTACCGGCCGCGCGCGACGCGCGCCGCCGGCGATGACGCGACCCTCCACCCGGTGATCGTCGTCGGCGCGGGCCCGGTGGGCCTGTCGGCCGCGATCGACCTGGCGCAGCAGGGCGTGCCGGTCGTGCTGCTCGACGACGACGACACGCTGTCGACGGGCTCGCGCGCGATCTGCTTCGCGAAGCGCACGCTCGAGATCTTCGACCGGCTCGGCTGCGGCGAGCGCTTCGTCGACAAGGGCGTGAGCTGGCATGTCGGCAAGGTGTTCCTGCAGGACGAACAGCTGTATGCGTTCGACCTGCTGCCGGAGGAAGGCCACGCGCGTCCCGCGTTCATCAACCTGCAGCAGTACTACGTCGAAGGCTATCTGGCCGAGCGCGCGTTCGCGCTGCCCAACCTCGACATTCGCTGGAAGCACAAGGTGACGGGCGTCGCGCAATCGGCGGAACACGCCACGCTCACCGTCGAGACGCCGGAAGGGATCGAGACGCTGCGTGCGCAATACGTGATCGCGGCCGACGGCTCGCGCAGCCCGATGCGCGCGGCGATGGGCCTCGAGAGCCGCGGCCGCACGTTCAAGGACCGCTTCCTGATCGCCGACGTGAAGATGAAGGCGGAATTCCCGACCGAACGCTGGTTCTGGTTCGATCCGCCGTTCCATCGCAACCAGTCGGTGCTGCTGCACCGTCAGCCCGACAACGTGTGGCGCATCGACTTCCAGCTCGGCTGGGACGCCGATCCGGTCGCCGAGAAGCAGCCGGAACGCGTGATCCCGCGCGTGCGCGCGCTGCTCGGGCCGGACGTCGAGTTCGAGCTCGAATGGGTGAGCGTCTATACGTTCCGCTGCCAGCGGATGGACACGTTCCGTCACGGCCGCGTGCTGTTCGCGGGCGATTCCGCGCACGGCGTGTCGCCGTTCGGTGCGCGCGGCGCGAACAGCGGCGTGCAGGACGCGGACAACCTCGCGTGGAAGCTGAAGCTCGTGCTCGACGGCCGCGCTGACGACCGCCTGCTCGACACCTACGCGAGCGAGCGCGAGTTCGCGGCCGACGAGAACATCCGCAATTCGACGCGCTCGACCGATTTCATCACGCCGAAGAGCGCGGTGTCGCGCGTGTTCCGCGACGCGACACTGAAGCTTGCGCGCGACTGCGAATTCGCGCGCAAGCTCGTGAACAGCGGCCGCCTGTCGGTGCCTGCCGTGCTGACCGATTCGCCGCTGAACACGCCGGACCGCAACGGCGACGCGTTCGCGTGCGCGATGCGGCCGGGCGCGGCGGCGGCCGATGCGCCGGTGCGCGCGCAGGGTGCGTCCGGCTGGCTGCTGCGGCATCTGGGCGACGGCTTCGCGGGCATGCTGTTCGGGCTGCCGGGCGACGCCGCCGCGCTCGCGCAGGCGCTCGACGGCCTCGCGCTGCCGGTGCGGCCGGTGCTGGTCGTGCCGGCCGGGCACGCGCAACCGGTGGCCGGCGTCGACGTCGTGGAGGACGTCGACGGTTTCGTCGCGCAACGCTACGACGCGAAGCCCGGCACGTTCTACCTGCTGCGTCCCGACCAGCACGTCTGCGCACGGATGCGCACGCTCGAGCGCCAGGCGATCGCCGACGCACTGGCGCGCGCGACCTGCGCACGCGCAACCGCGCATTGACCACGACAACGATACCGGAGACACCCGTCATGCCCCGACTCGACACCCGCCCGCGCCTGGCCGATCCGGACGCGTTCTACGAAGCGCTGATCGACATGCATCGCGACCTGTCGGACGCCGACAGCCAGCTCGTCAACGCGAAGCTGATCCTGCTGCTCGCGAACCAGATCGGCGACGCCGACGTGCTGCGCGAAGCGATGGCGCTCGCGCGCCAGGGCGTGACGCCGCCCGTGCATCCGGCCGCCGAGGCGGCGCAATGAGCGCGGCGCCGGCCGACGCGCGCGTGCTCGAAGTCGAGCGCGTGATCGACGACACGCATCGCCCGGGCTTTCACTGGATGCTGCTCGTGTTGTGCGGGCTGTGTCTCGTGATCGACGGCTTCGATGCGCAGGCGATGGGGTATGTCGCGCCGAGCGTGATCGCCGAATGGGGCGTGCCGAAGCAGGCGCTCGGGCCCGTGTTCAGCGCGAGCCTGTTCGGGATGCTGCTCGGCGCGCTCGGGTTGTCGGTGCTGGCCGACCGGATCGGGCGGCGCCCGGTGCTGATCGGCTCGACGCTGTTCTTCGCGGTGACGATGCTCGCGACGCCGTTCGCGGGTTCGATCCCGGTGCTGATGGCGCTGCGCTTCGTCACGGGCCTCGGCCTCGGCTGCATCATGCCGAACGCGATGGCGCTGGTCGGCGAGTTCAGCCCGGCCGCCCATCGCGTGAAGCGGATGATGATCGTGTCGTGCGGCTTCACGCTCGGCGCCGCGCTCGGCGGCTTCATCAGCGCCGCGCTGATTCCGGCGCTCGGCTGGCGCTCGGTGTTCTTCGTCGGCGGCGCGGTGCCGCTGGTGCTGACGCTCGCGATGTTCGCGCGGCTGCCCGAATCGCTGCAGTTCCTGGTGCTGAAAGGGCGCGACGCGCAGGCACGCGCCTGGCTCGCGCGCTTCGCGCCGCAGGCCGGCATCGACGCGAACACGCGCCTCGTCGTGCGCGAGCGCGCGGCGAGCGGCGCGCCGGTCGCCGAGCTGTTCCGTCATGGCCGCCTGCCGGTCACGCTGCTGCTGTGGGCAATCAGCTTCATGAACCTGATCGACCTGTACTTCCTGTCGAACTGGCTGCCGACGGTGATGCGCGACGCGGGCTATTCGCCGGGAACGGCGGTGATCGTCGGCACTGTGCTGCAGACGGGCGGCGTGATCGGCACGCTGTCGCTCGGCTGGTTCATCGAACGCTACGGCTTCGTGCGCGTGCTGTTCGCGTGCTTCGCATGCGCGGCCGTGTCGGTGGGGCTGATCGGCTCGGTCGCGCATGCGCTGCCGTGGCTGCTGCTCGTCGTGTTCGCCGGCGGGTTCTGCGTGGTCGGCGGGCAGCCGGCCGTGAACGCGCTCGCGGGCCAGTATTACCCGACGTCGCTGCGCTCGACCGGCATCGGCTGGAGCCTCGGCATCGGCCGGATCGGCTCGGTGCTCGGGCCGCTCGTCGGCGGACAACTGATTGCGCTCAACTGGACCAACGGCGCGCTGTTCCATGCGGCCGCGGTGCCCGTGCTGTGCTCGGCGCTGTTCGTGCTGGGCCTGGCCGGCGTCACGCGGCGCAGCGGGGCGCAGGCGCCGAACGCCGCCTTGAATTGATGGAGAAAGGAAACGATGACGCTTGACCTGTCGAAACCGGCGACCGCCGGCTACCTGAGCGGATTCGCGAACGAATTCGCGACCGAGGCGCTGCCCGGCGCGCTGCCGCACGGCCGCAACTCGCCGCAGCGCGCGCCGTACGGGCTGTATGCGGAGCAGCTGTCGGGCACCGCGTTTACCGCACCGCGCAGCCACAACCGCCGCTCGTGGCTGTACCGGATCCGGCCGGCGGCCGTGCACCGGCCGTTCGAGCCGTTCACGGGCCCGCAGCGGCTCGTGTCGGAATTCGGCGATTCGGCCGACGTGCCGCCGACGCCGCCGAACCAGCTGCGCTGGGATCCGCTGCCGATGCCGGTCGAGCCGACCGATTTCGTCGAAGGGCTCGTGACGATGGCCGGCAACGGCTCGGCGGCCGCGATGAACGGCTGTGCGATCCACCTGTACGCGGCGAACCGCTCGATGCAGGACCGCTTTTTCTACAGCGCCGATGGCGAGCTGCTGATCGTGCCGCAGCAGGGGCGGCTCTTCATCGCGACCGAATTCGGCCGGCTCAACGTCGAGCCGTTCGAGATCGCGGTGATTCCGCGCGGCGTGCGTTTTTCCGTCGCGCTGCCGGACGGCGATGCGCGCGGCTACATCTGCGAGAACTTCGGCGCGCTGCTGCGCCTGCCGGACCTCGGCCCCATCGGTTCGAACGGCCTCGCGAACCCGCGCGATTTCCTCACGCCGCAGGCCGCGTACGAGGATCGCGAGGGCGCGTTCGAGCTGGTCGCGAAGCTGAACGGGCGCCTGTGGCGCGCGGACATCGGCCATTCGCCGTTCGACGTCGTCGCGTGGCACGGCAACTACGCGCCGTACAAATACGACCTGCGCCTGTTCAACACGATCGGCTCGATCAGCTTCGACCATCCCGATCCGTCGATCTTTCTCGTGCTGCAGTCGCCCAGCGACACGCCGGGCGTCGACACGATCGACTTCGTGATCTTCCCGCCGCGCTGGCTCGCGGCCGAGGATACGTTCCGCCCGCCTTGGTTCCACCGCAACGTCGCGAGCGAGTTCATGGGGCTCGTGCACGGCGCGTACGACGCGAAGGCCGAAGGCTTCGTGCCGGGTGGCGCGAGCCTGCACAACTGCATGTCGGGCCACGGGCCGGACGCGGACACGTTCGAGAAGGCGTCGGCGAGCGACACGACGAAGCCGCACAAGGTCGACGCGACGATGGCGTTCATGTTCGAAACCCGCACGCTGATCCGGCCGACGCGCTATGCGCTCGACACCGCGCAGCTGCAGGCCGACTACTTCGAATGCTGGCAAGGCATCAGGAAACACTTCAATCCGGAGCAACGATGAGCGATACCCAAGACTGGCGCGCGACGCTCGACCCGGCTCGCAAGAGCTGGGTCGAGACGGCGAACGATCCCGCCTGCGATTTCCCGATCCAGAACCTGCCGTTCGGGATCTTCAGCGATGCGAAGCAACCGGCGCGCCGCGCGGGCGTCGCGCTCGGCGACCAGATCGTCGACCTCGCCGCGCTCGCGCGTGCGGGCCTCGTGACGCTGCCGGCCGGCGCCGACGTGTTCGCCGCGCCGACGCTCAATGCGTTCATCGCGCTCGGCCGCGATGCGTGGCGCAGCGTGCGTGTGCAACTGTCGACGCTGTTTTCGCGCGACGACGCGCGACTGCGCGATGACGCCGCGTTGCGCGCGCAAGCGCTCGTCGCACAGCGCGATGCGACGCTGCACCTGCCGGTCGACATTCCCGGCTACACCGATTTCTATTCGTCGAAGGAGCATGCGACCAACGTCGGCTCGATGTTTCGCGATCCGAAGAATGCGCTGCTGCCGAACTGGTCGGAGATGCCGATCGGCTACAACGGCCGTGCGTCGTCGGTGGTCGTGAGCGGCACGCCGGTGCGGCGCCCGAATGGGCAGCTGAAGCTGCCCGACCAGGAGCGTCCGGTGTTCGGCGCGTGCCGCAAGCTCGACATCGAACTGGAGACGGGCTTCATCGTCGGCCGCGGCAATGCGCTCGGCGAGCCGATCGCGTGCGAGGATGCCGAAGCGCACATCTTCGGGATGGTGCTGCTGAACGACTGGAGCGCGCGCGACATCCAGCAGTGGGAATACGTGCCGCTCGGCCCGTTCAACTCGAAGGGCTTCGCGACGACGATCTCGCCCTGGATCGTCACGCTCGACGCGCTCGAACCGTTTCGCGTCGCGCAGCCCGAACAGTCGCCGCAGCCGCTCGCGTATCTGCGGCACGCGGGCAAGCATGCATTCGACATCGCGCTCGAAGTGACGCTGCGCGCCGAAGGTGCGCCCGAAGCGACGTCGATCTGCCGCACCAACTTCAGGCACATGTACTGGACGATGGCGCAGCAGCTCGCGCATCACACGGTCGCAGGCTGCAACACGCGCGTGGGCGACCTGATGGGTTCGGGCACGATCAGCGGGCCGACGAAGGATTCGTTCGGCAGCCTGCTCGAACTGACGTGGAACGGCAAGGAGCCGCTCGCGCTGAACGGCGGCGGCAGCCGCGCGTTCATCGAGGACGGCGACGAGCTCACGCTCGCCGGGTGGTGCCAGGGCGATGGTTATCGCGTCGGCTTCGGCACCTGTGCCGGCAAGATCCTTCCCGCGCGGGGCGCGTGACGGATCGCGGCGCGACATGTAGCGCGTAGTCCGGAAGGACAGGGCGGCCCGCATTAAGTGGGCCGTTTTCGTTTTGTCGGCGGGGTGTGGCGCGTGTGCGCCCGTCAGACCGCGCGCTGCAACGCGGCGCGTCGTTCCCACAGCGCTGCCGCGACGAACGCGGCGACGCAGACGACCAGCACGCCGATCAGCGCGTTGCTGCCGAGTTGCTCCATCAATGCGCCGGCGACCAGCGGACCGCCGAAGCTCGCGGCGCTCCACGACGCCGACACGAGCGAGCTCGCGGTGACGAGCGCCGCGCCGCGAAAGCGTTCGCCGCACGCGACGAGCGACAGCGTGTAGATGCTGCCGGCCGCCGCGCCCAGCACGAACAGCAGCGGCCAGCATAGCCACGGGTTCGCGATCACGAACGGCAGCAGCGGCAGGCCTGCGAGCACGATCCAGCCGGCGCCGAGGTGCACGCGTTCGCGGCCGAGCTTGTCCGCGAGCCAGCCGATCGGGAACTGCATCGCGGTGTCGCCGAACAGCATGATCGACGCGAGCAGCACGGCGGTCGCGCTCGCGACGCCGTGATCCATCGCATAGAGCGGCAGCAGCGACAGCGCGAGCGTATCGAACAGCGCGAAGAAGCCCGTGCCGATGATCAGCGCGGGCATGCGCGGCAGCACGGCGAACCAGCTGTCGTGCGCTGCGTGATGTGCGTCGTCGCCGGCGAGCGGCGCGCGCCGGATCGTCGCGAGCGCCGGCAGCGCGAGCAGGAACAGCGCGCCGCACAGCGCGAAGCGGATGCGCGTCGCGCCGGCGATCTGGCTGACGAGCACCGGGCCCGCCATCTGGAACAGCGTGAAATTGGTCGCGTAGATCGCGACCACGCGGCCGCGTGTCGAGTCGTCGGCGAGCTGGTTGACCCATGCCTCGCCGATCGTGAACAGCAGCATCAGCGCCGCGCCGCACAGCACGCGCAGCGCACCCCACACGATCAGGTTCGACGTGAACTGCATCAGCGCGGTGGCCGCGGCGAGCAGCACGACCGACACGACGATCGCGCGGCGCGCGCCGATGCGCCGTGCGAGCGCGGTGACGAACGGGACGATCGCGAGGCCGCCCAGGGCCTGCGCGGCCGTCAGCATGCCGACGACGTTGGTGCCGTGTCCGGCTTCGGTCAAGGCGAGCGCGGTGAGCGGCATCGTGGCGCCGGTGCCGAGACCGACCACCGCGACGCTGAGGATCAGCGCGAGGAAATCACGATTGAGAATGGCTTTCATCGGCCGCGATGCTACACCGTGGCCCCTGAAAGGTCCATGAAGGCCGTCAGGATCGAATGGGGTTGCGTGCGCAACGATCGCGGCGGCGCGCGGGCGCGGACGCGCGCCGTGCCGCCGCGCACGCGTCATACGTATCCGGTCGGCCCGCTCACCGGGCGGCGTTCGAGCGACGCCGACCACAACGTGAGCGCGAGCGCGGCGACCGCCATCGCCGCACCGACCCACGGCAGGTTCACGAGCGACACGCCGGATCCGATCGCCATCCCGCCGAGCCAGGCGCCCGTCGCGTTGCCGAGGTTGAACGCGCCCTGGTTCAGCGTCGACGCGAGGTTCGGCGCGTCGCTCGCGCGATCGACGATCAGGATCTGCAGCGGCGGCACGATCGCGAACGCGAGGATGCCCCAGACGAAGATCGTCGCGAGTGCCGCGAACGGCAGGTGCATCGTGCCTGCGAACAGCGCGAGGACGATGCCGATCAGCGCGAGCGTCGCGATCAGCGACGGCATCCGGCGCCAGTCGGCGAGCTTGCCGCCGAGCGTGCCGCCGACGGTCAGGCCGAGACCGAACAGCAGCAGCACGTAGGTGACCTGGCGCGGCGAGAAGCCCGTCACGTCCTCGAGGATCGGCGTGATGTACGTGAACACGCTGAACAGGCTCGCCGACGCGAGCACGCTGATGCCGAGCACCATCAGCACCTGCGGGTGCTTCAGCACGCTGAATTCGCGCGTGATGCTGCTGTCGGGCATCGCGAGGTGCTTCGGCAGGCACACCGCGAGCGCGGCAGCCGCGGCGATGCCGATGCCGGTGACGGCCCAGAACGTCGCGCGCCAGCCGTACGCCTGGCCGAGCGCGGTGCCGAGCGGCACGCCGAGCACGTTCGCGAGCGTGAGGCCGGTGAACATCAGCGCGATCGCCTGCGCGCGGCGGTTCGGCGCGACGAGGTTGCTCGCGACCACCGAGCCGATCCCGAAGAACGCGCCGTGGCAGAACGCCGTGACGACCCGCGCGGCCATCAGCACCGCATAGCCGGGCGCGATCGCGCAGAACAGGTTGCCCGCGATGAACAGCCCGATCAGGCCCATCAGCGCGCGCTTGCGCGGCATCTTCGCGGTGACGATCGCGAGGATTGGCGCGCCGATCGTCACGCCGAGCGCGTAGCCCGACACGAGCATCCCGGCGGCCGGGATCGACACGCCGAGGTCGCGGGCGACGTTGGGCAGCAGCCCCATGATCACGAACTCGGTGGTACCGATTCCAAATGCGGCGACGGCAAGGGCGAAAAGAGGTAATGGCATCGCGGTGGGCTACGGAAAAGGCCGCGGCCCGAGATCGGCGCGGCATGCGCGGAAGGGGCGAGGCGCGGAGATGTCAGCCGCGATTCTACTTCAGTGAAAACCCCTATGCTCGGGGTCAAAATGGTTGTTGCCGGCGTGCGACGGGTGGCGGCCAAGGTGCGCCCAAAGTGTGGGATTGGGCGGTGCTCAGTGCTCAGTGCTCGGCGCTCGGCGCTCGGTGGCAAGGCAAGGGCGAGAGCGAGGGCGAGGGCGAGAGCGAGGGGAGGCGTAATATCGGGTCGGAGCAAGACCGGCGAAACGGCCGTTCCGCGCCTCGTGCATCCCGTCAGCGGTCGGACAGGGCGCCGGCGGGTGTCGAGCCGGAGCGGTCGTCGGGTGCGGCAAGCTCGGGCGACGGCGACGATCCGCCGGTCGCGCCGGATGCTGCATTGCCCTCGGCGACCCCGGCCGCCGACGCATCCCAGCCGTTTTCGAACAGGCACGCCTCGATCGGCATCCGCGCGGCCCACCGCTCTTCCTCGAGCATTGGCTTCGCATAGAACGCGTCGACGTGCCCGACGCACAGCACGGCGATCGGCTTCGCGCCGGCCGGCATGCCGAGCAACGTGCGCAGCGCGTCGACATCGAACAGCGACACCCAGCCCATCCCGAGCCCTTCGGCGCGCGCGGCGAGCCACATGTTCTGGATCGCGCAGGCGGCCGACGCGAGGTCCATCTCCGGCAGCGTGCGGCGGCCGAACACGTGGCGCTCGCGGTCGTCGGTCAGCGCGACGACCAGCAGTTCGCCGCATTCGCGCACGCCTTCGACCTTCAGCCGCATGAATTCGTCCTGCCGCTCGCCGAGCGCGTCGGCGGTCGCGCGGCGCTCGGCCTCGACCAGCGCATGGATCGCGGTGCGCAGCGCGGGATCGGTGATGCGGATGAAGCGCCACGGCTGCATGAAGCCGACGCTCGGCGCGTGGTGCGCGGCGCGCAGCAGCCGCGCGAGCGTGGCCGGATCGACGGGTGCCGGCGTGAAGTGGCGCATGTCGCGCCGTTCGAAGATGGCGCGGTAGACCGCGGCAATGGCGGAGTCGTCGAAACGCATGAGCGGCAGAAGCAGGGGGAAGTCGGCGCAACGATAGCAGACGCCGCGCGCGCAGCGTTACATCAGTCGAAATAAATTGACGAATCGTTGATGGATCGCGTGCGCTCAGGCGCTGCGCCAACGCCGTGCGGAACGACGTGGCTCAGCGCCCCGTCGTGACGACGTTGGTCGGCGTGCCGGCGTGCCACGCCTCGATGTTCAGCAGCGTCGTGTGCGCGATCTCGGCGAGCGCCTCGCGCGTGAAGAACGCCTGGTGCGACGTGACGATCACGTTCGGGAACGTCAGCAGGCGCGCGAGCACGTCGTCCTGCAGCGGCAGGTCGGAGTGATCCTCGAAGAAGAGGCCGCTCTCCTCCTCGTACACGTCGAGCCCGAGGTGGCCGAGCTGCCCGCTCTTGAGCGCGTCGATCAGCGCCGGCGCATCGACCAGGCCGCCGCGGCCGGTATTGATCAGCATCGCACCGTGCTTCATCCGCGCGAGCGTCTGCGCGTTGATCAGATGGTGCGTCGACGGCAGCAGCGGGCAGTGCAGGCTGATGATGTCGGCATGGTGCAGCAGTTCGTCCAGCTCGACGTAGCGCGCGCCGTACGCGATCAGCTCCTCGTCGTACGGCGGCATCGAGTGTGCGAGCACATGCATCCCGAAGCCCATCATGATCTTCGCGAACACGCGGCCGATCAGGCCCGTGCCGATCACGCCGACCGTCTTGCCGTGCAGGTCGAAGCCGAGCAGGCCGTTCAGCGAGAAGTCGCCTTCGCGCGTGCGTGCGACCGCGCGCGGCAGCCGGCGGTTGAGCGCGAGGATCAGCGCGACCGCGTGTTCGGCGACCGCATGCGGGGAATACGCGGGCACCCGCACGACCGCGATGCCGAGCCGCTCGGCGGCCGCCAGGTCGACATGGTTGAAGCCGGCCGAGCGCAGCGCGATCAGGCGCGTGCCGCCGTCGGCGAGCCGTGCGAGCACGGCCGCGTCGACGGTGTCGTTGACGAACGGGCAGACGACCTCATAGCCGTGCGCGAGGATCGCGGTTTCCGCGTCGAGGTGCGACGGCTGGAAGTGCAGCCGATAACCGAATGGCCGATTGGCGGCGGTGAACGATTCGTCGTCGTACTGCCGGCTGCTGAACAGGATCACACGCACGCTGCACCTCCGATGGCTGTCGCGTGCAGTTTACTGCAGGCCCGTCTGCCGGCCCGCGACGATCTCGGCGCGATCGGGCGTGTGCAGGAAGCCGTAGCCGGTTCGCTCGCGGGCCGCCTGCGCGCCGAAATGCTCGAGCGCATGCTCGACGAAGCTGCGCGTGCGGGCCGGCACGTACTGGCGGTTCGGGTAGACGAGCGACAGCTGCGCGTCCGGGTCGTCGATCCGGTAAGCGGGCAACAGCCGCACCAGCGTGCCGGTGGCGAGTGCATCGGCGACGCTCGGCTCGGGCAGTACCGCGATGCCGGACCCGGCGACGGCTGCCGCCTGCACGAGCGCCAGCTGGTTGACCGTGCAGGTCGGGCGCACCGTGACCGAATGCGTGACGCCGTCGTGGCCGACCAGCCGCCACGCGGGCGCATGCTGGTGCGGCGCGAGCGCGACCCAGTCGTGGCCCGGCAGGTCGTCGGGTGCGCGCGGCTCGCCGCGCCGTTCGAGATAGGCGGGCGCCGCGCAGGCGACGAACGGGTTCGGCGTGAGCGCGTGGCCGATCAGCGTCGGGTTGCCGTCGAGCCGGTTGCCGGTCACGATGCCGACGTCGTAGCCCGAATCGAGCACGTCGAGCGGCCCCTCGGCGACGGTGAGCTGCACGCGCAGTTCGGGGTAGCGGTGCCGGAAACTGCTGACGAGCGGCGTCAGCGCGAGCGGCGACAGCAGGCCCGATGCGACGACGCGCAGCGTGCCGGCCGGCTCGCGCACGGCGTGCGCGACGGATGCCTCGAGGTGGTCGAATTCCTCGAGCAGCGCACGGCAGCCGTCGAGGTAGCGCAGGCCGGCCTCGGTCAGCGACAGGTTGCGCGTGGTGCGGTGGATCAACCGCGTGTTCAGGTGCGACTCGAGCATCGCGATCGAGCGCGTGACGAGCGCGTTGGACACGCCTAGATGGTGCGCCGCGCGCCGGAAGCTCTGCTGCTCGGCGACGCAGACGAACACACGCATGGTCTGAATCTGGTTCATGGCTCGCGAATTTCTGGCCCGGTTGATTGATTTTGGTTGGGATTTTTCGTCAAACGACCTGGAAAACCGTCGCGCCACCCCCGGGTCTCGTTCGTCTCGAAAAATCGGTTTTCGATTCTGCAGACGATTGTTCATTACGGAAGCGATATCGTCAACCTGAGAAAAGGGGCGGCTTGCGTAAAATCGAAATCGCGGGTATCGATTTAACGGATCGGCGGCGCTGGTATGCACCTGGGTTAGTCCGGCGTGTATTCGGAAGGTCCGCCTTGTATTTTAATATTGCTCATATAAATCAATATGTTGATGCGGTCTGGATGCGACGTCGTGCGGTAATGGGTGAAATCGCTCACCAATAGATGCTGCGATAGTGGATGTTTTTGTGCCGGTCTGGTTTTCGTGTGCCGATGCCAGTCGCGCGATTTTTATCGTGGTGACCGGTATTCCGGTAGATGCATGCGGCATGCTGAACTCGGGCGTCAGGATGCGCATCTCAATATTGCCGGAGAAAATCGCGGGCATCGACCGTCCGTTGGAACCGTTTCGCATGCGGCCGGCAATGCCACGGCAATACGAAACCCGGTCGTGCGGCGCGGGCGCGGCCGGCTGGCCCGGTCCGTCGACCGGGCCAGCGTCACGCTGTCCGGGCGCGCGTGCCTCTTGCGCACGGGCGCGGAACGCGGAATGATCGATCAGTTCGCCGTGCCGTGCGGCGAACGACGTCCGAGCGTTTTCTCCGTTCCTCTTTTACCAGCCATGTCCATCGATTACTCGCCGATTCCCTGTCCCGTCGTCGTGCCGCTCGACGCGATCCTGCCCGAAGAACCGCTGCTGATGATGGGGGCCGGCCCGGTCCCGATCCCGGCCGCCGTCGCGAAGGCGAACACGATCGTGATCAACCACCTCGGCGCGACGATGGCGAAGATCATCGAGCAGGTGAAGGAGATGGCGCGCTACGTGTTCCAGACCCGCACGAAGTGGGTGCTCGGCGTCGCCGGCCCCGGTTCCGCCGCGATGGAAATGGCGATCTCGAACCTCGCGTGGCGCGGCACGCGCGTGCTGTCGATCCGCAACGGCTTCTTCAGCGCGCGGATGGCCGAGATGGCCACGCGCGTCGGCGCCGACGTCGCCACGCTTGAAGTGGCCGACCGCTCGGTCGCGAGCCTCGACGAGATCGCGGACGCGATCGCGCGCGAGCGGCCCGAGATCGTCACGATCGTGCAGGGCGAGACGTCGAACACCGTGTGGAACCGCGAGCTGCGCGACATCGCGGCGCTCGCGAAGGCGGCCGGCGCGCTGGTCGTCGTCGATGCGGTGTGCACGCTGTCGACGATGCCGCTCGAGATGGACGCGTGGGGCATCGATGCGGTGATCACGGGCGGCCAGAAGGGGCTGTCGTCGATTCCCGGCGTATCGCTGATCGCGTTCTCGGACGCCGCGTGGGACCGGATGAAGCAGCGTCCGGAACCGAATGCGCACTGGTGCCTCGACATGGCGCTCGCGGAGAACTTCTGGCACAACGCGGGCTACCACTACACGGCGCCGGTGTCGGGCGTGCTCGCGCTGCACGAGGCGCTGCGGCTCGTCTGCGCGGAGACGCTCGAAAGCCGCTTCGCGCGCCACCTGCGCTGCTCGCTCGCGTTGCAGGCGGGCGTCGAGGCGATGGGGCTCGCGCTCTATGCGCCGAAGGACTGCCGGCTCAATTCGGTGGTCGGGATCGAGACGCCCGAAGGGCTCACGCCCGGGATGGTGTGCGGCCATATCTCGAAGCAGTACCAGGTCGAGATCTCGGGCTCGTTCGGGCTGCCGATCGTGCGGATCGGGCAGATGGGCGAACAGTGCCGCGAACACAACCTGTTCCGCACGCTGCATGCGTTCGGCCGCACGATGATCGACCTGAAGGTGCCGGTGGACCTGCCGGCCGGCGTGGCCGCGCTCGAGCAGGAATTGTCGCAGCGGGGCGCGTAAGCAGGGAGACGGTGATGCGTGCCGGGTGCGCGCTGCGCCAGCCGGCACGTTGAAGGTGCGCGCGGGGCTCAGCCGCCCTGCATCGCGCGCCGGTACGCGTTCGGCGTCGTGCCGTGCGCGTCGCGAAAGCGATGGCTGAAGTGGCCGGCGTTCGCGTAGCCGCATTCGGCCGCGACCTGCGCGAGCGGCAGCGCCGTCGTGCGCAGCAGCAGGCGCGCCCGCGCGAGCCGCTGCTCGGCCACCCACGCGTGCGGCGCGCGGCCGAACGACAGCCGGAACATCCGCGAGAAGTGATATTCGGACAGCGCGGCGACCTCCGCCAGTTCGCCGAGCGTCAGCGGTTGCGACAGGTAGCTGTCGATGTAGTCGCGCACGCGGCGGCGCACGGCCGGCGCGAGTCCGCCGCGGAACGGCACGTCGGTGCGCGTCGTGCTCTGGCCGCGCAGTAGCAGGCTCAGTACGTCGTGCGCGGCCTCGTTCACGCGCAGCCGCCCGTCGGCATCGTCCCAGCGCTCCAGCGCGAGCGAACGGAACTGCGCCGCGACGCGCGCATCCTCGAAATAGGTGCGGTCGGCGAGCTTCAGCTCGCGCGGCTCGCGATCGAGTTCGCGGATCGCGCGCTGCGTGAAGTGCTCGGGCAGGAAGTACAGGTGGATGAAGTGCATCTCGCCGCGCACCCACCAGCGCGATTCATGGTCCCCCGGCAGCGTGCACAGCAGGCTCGGCGCGCCGTAGCGCGGCACGCGTTCGCGCTCCGTCCGGTAGCCGCCGTCGAGATAGCACGACAGCGTGTGGTGGCCCGGTTGTTCGTAGATCGTCTCGCTTTCGTCGGTGATGCGCGTCCATTCGGCGATCGCGAGATGATCGCCGAGCCACGTGAAGCGCTCGAGCGTCGCGTTCGCCTCGGCGAGCGTGCGGCACACCGACTGCAGGCCGAACGGCATCGCACCGCCGGCAAGGGCGGCGGCGTGATCGGCGGGCGGGGCGTACAGGGGCGGACTCATGGTGCGACGAGTATAAGCGCGCGCGCGACGCGCCGTGCGGCCGCCCGAAAAAGACCGCAATTCCGGACAATCCGCGCGGGCGGGGCGGCGGCACAGTCTGAGTCCGTTTCACTCGTTTCGCTTCGTTGCCGCCATGAACCTGTCGCTTTATTTCGTCACCGTGCTGATCTGGGGCACCACCTGGATCGCGATCAAATGGCAGCTCGGCGCCGTGCCGCCGCCCGTGTCGATCGCGTGGCGCTTCTCGCTCGCGGCCGCCGTGCTGTTCGCGCTGCTGCGCGTGATGCGCCGGCCGGTGCGTCCGCCGCGCGAGGCGTGGCGCTACCTCGTCGCGCAGGGCTTCGCGTTGTTCTGCCTGAATTTCCTGTGCTTCTACTACTCGGAGCAGGTCGTGCCGAGCGGCCTCGTCGCGGTGATCTTCTCGACCGCGCCGCTCTTGAATTCGATCAACGGCCGGCTGTTCATGGGCCGCCCGCTGCGGCCGTCCGCGATTGCCGGCGCGCTGCTCGGGCTGACCGGCATCGCCTGCCTGTTCTGGCAGCAGATGGCCGGCCACCTCGACGATCACGCGACCTGGACGGGCCTCGCGATCGCGTTCGCGGGCACGATGTGCTTCTCGGCCGGCAACCTGCTGTCGAGCCGGATGCAATCGATGGGGCTGCATCCGCTCGCGACCAACGGCTGGGCGATGCTGATCGGCGCGGCGATCCTGACGGTCGGCAGTGCGGTGGCCGGGCTGCCGTTCATGATCGACCCGAGCCCGCGTTATCTCGGCGCGCTCGTCTATCTGGCCGTGCCGGGCTCGGTGATCGGGTTCACCGCGTACCTGACGCTCGTCGGGCGGATCGGGCCGGAGCGCGCGGCGTACTGCACGGTGCTGTTCCCGATCGTCGCGCTGGCCGTGTCGACGGTCTTCGAGGGCTACCAGTGGTCGCCGCTCGCGGTGATCGGGCTGCTGCTCGTGCTGGCCGGCAATCTCGTTGCGTTCGACCTGACGCGCCGGTTGTTCCTGCGCGTGGCTTGACCGGGGCATCAGGCACTCTTGCGCATTCGCGGAGACGGTGCTGCACGACGAAGTCGCCGATCTGGTGCTGGGCGGTTTCCCGCTCGTCACGACCGAGCTCGATCGCTACGTGCTTTCATTCGACGGTGCGCCGTTGGCCGTGGCCGTCCTGCATGGCTTGCCGCTGAAGAACCTTGGCGGCGACGGTGCGTTGTCGACGATCGTGCCTTACGACGTTCCGCAGCAGTGGTCGCTGACCGTCCACCGGCATCAGCGGCGGGTCGACGGGTTCCTGTACATGTCCCGCCATCTGAACACGTCGGAAGCCCTCGTGCTCTTCGATCGTGCCGAACCCAAGCTCTCGCTCCGGGACGCCGTTCCGTTCCGGCGTCATCCTCAAGCCGTCCGCGTATTGCGCGACTTCAACGTGTTGCTGCGTTGAACGGCGTTGCGCGCGCGGCAGCACGACTCACGCCGCCGCGCCGCTCCCGGCGAGCCGCGCCTGCCGCTGGTACAGCACCATCGACAGCGCGACGCCGGCCGCCGCGGCCACCGCCGCGAACAGGAACACCTGCGGATAACCGAACGCACCGGCCACATAGCCGGCGAGCGGGCCCGTGATGCCGAGCGACAGGTCGAGAAACACCGAATACGCGGACAGCGCCGCGCCGCGGCTCGCCGGCGGGACGAGCGCCACGGCCTCGACGCCGAGCGCCGGGAAGATCAGCGCGAAGCCGAAGCCGGTCAGCGCGGCGCCGACGAGCGCGACGTGCGGCACGGGCGCGAGCCACAGCAGCAAGAGGCCCGAGCATTCGAACGCGAACGACACGATCGCGACGCGGAAGCCGCCGTGAGTCTTGATCGTGTTCGCGAACAGCAGCCGCGCGCCGATGAACAGCGTGCCGAACACGGTCAGCGACAGCGCGGCGTTCGGCCAGTGGCGCGCCGCGTAGTACAGCGTGACGAAGGTCGCGATCGAGCCGAAGCCGGCCGAGCCGAGCGCGAGGCCGAGGCCGTGCGGCAGTACGCGCGTGAACACGCTCGCATACGACATCCGTTCGCCGTGCACGAGCGGCACGGAAGCGATCAGGCGCGCGAGATAGAAGCCGATCGCGGCGAGCGCGATCACGATCACGCCGATCAGCGCCGGATTCAGCGTGTGCGCGATCGCGACGCCGACCGGCGCGCCGAGCGCGAGCGCCCCGTAGGTCGCGATGCCGTTCCACGAGATCACCTTCGCGTTGTGCGCGACGCCGACCCGCCCGATGCCCCACAGGATCGCACCGGTGCCGCACAGGCTCTCGCCGACGCCGAGCACGAGCCGGCTCGCGACCAGCAGCACGAGGCTCGCGACCGGCCAGTGAGCCAGCAGCAGCGCGACGAGCAGCAGCACGCCCGACACGCCGCAGCCGATCAGCCCGCGCAGCACCGTCTGCTTCGGCCCGAGCGTATCGGCGAAGCGCCCGGCGAGCGGGCGCGACGCGAGCGTCGCGAAATACTGGACGCTGATCGCGCCGCCCGCGACGATCGCGGAAAAACCGAGGTCGTCATGGACGAAGCCCGGCAGCACCGCGAGCGGCAGGCCGATGGTCAGATAGCAGATGAACGTGAAACAGACGACGGACACGATTTGCAGCGTGACGGCAAACCCGCTGCGCGGCGGTGTGGCGGAATCGGTTGACATGGGGTCGGATCGAATGGACGAAACGGAGCGGAAAGCGGCGAAAAACGGAATCGGGATTTTCCCATGGAACCGGTTTTCACGCAGGTACCATTTAGTTAATCGCGACCCATTTTCATCGTCGAAGAATGGCTGACGGACCGCTGCGGGCAGGCCGGAACCCAGGCCGGGCAAGGCGCCCGACGCCTGCCGGGCGGCCGCGGCGCGCATATCGCGGCAGTTATATGGGCCCCATGCGTGATGGGCTATGGGTTGCGGAATTTGACGGTGATAGCGTGCAAACTGTCAGAGAAACGTCGGTCGAGCGCCCCGCGCAGGCCGCCTTGCCCCCACCGGAAGAACGATAGAGACATGAGTGAGCCGATCCGCTTCTACCATCGTCACGCGGTCCGCGAAGTCAGCGGCGCGGACGTCACCCGCACCGTGCTGCAGTACCTGCGCGAGGATGCGCACTGCACCGGCACCAAGGAAGGCTGCGCGGAAGGCGACTGCGGCGCGTGCACGGTCGTCGTCGGCGAGCTGACCGACACGGGTACGGTCGCGTTCAAGGCCGTCAATGCCTGCATCCAGTTCCTGCCCACGCTCGACGGCAAGGCGCTGTTGACGGTGGAAGACCTGCGCCAGCCGGACGGTTCGCTGCATCCGGTGCAGCAGGCGATGGTCGATTGCCACGGCTCGCAATGCGGGTTCTGCACGCCCGGTTTCGTGATGTCGATGTGGGCGCTGTACGAGAAGCACGGCCATGAAGGCTGCGCCGGCACGTGCGCGAAGGCGAAGGACGTGCCGACGCGCACCGAGATCGCCGATGCGCTCACCGGCAACCTGTGCCGCTGCACCGGCTATCGCCCGATCGTCGATGCGGCCGTGCAGATGTTCGGTGCGCCGGCGCCGACGGCACCGGTCGATACGGCCGCGCTGGCCCGCACGCTCGCGTCGCTCAAGCGTGACGACACGTTCGACTACACGACGCGCGACGGCGCGCGCTTCGCCGCGCCGCGCACGCTCGACGCGCTGGCCGCGCTGAAGGTCGAGCGCCCGGATGCACGGCTGCTCGCTGGCAGCACCGACATCGGCCTGTGGGTCACCAAGCAGATGCGTCGCCTCGACGACCTGATCTACGTCGGCCAGATCGCCGAACTGCGGACCGTCGTGCACGGCGACGACTGGATCGAGATCGGCGCGGGCGTGACGGTCGAGGACGGCTATGCGGCACTCGCCGGCACGTATCCGGAACTGACCGAAATGTGGAAGCGCTTCGCGTCGCTGCCGATCCGCAACGCGGGGACGATCGGCGGCAACGTCGCGAACGGCTCGCCGATCGGCGACTCGATGCCGGGCCTGATCGCGCTCGGCGCGCGGGTCGTGCTGCGCGGCGGCGACACGGTGCGCGAGCTGCCGCTCGAGGCGCTCTACACCGGCTATCAGCAAAAGGACATGGCGCCGCACGAATTCGTCGTCGGCCTGAAGGTGCCGACCCGCACCGGTGCGCGCGCGAAGCTGCAGTTCCGCACCTACAAGCTGTCGAAGCGCTTCGACTCCGACATTTCGGCGGTGTGCGCGGCGTTCGCGTTCATCGCGGACGGCGAGCTGATCCGCGAGCCGCGCATCGCGTTCGGCGGGATGGCCGCGACGCCGAAGCGCGCGACGCATACGGAGAGCCTGCTCG
Organism: Burkholderia sp. Bp8994; assembly: GCF_003853805.1. Classification (NCBI taxonomy): domain Bacteria; kingdom Pseudomonadati; phylum Pseudomonadota; class Betaproteobacteria; order Burkholderiales; family Burkholderiaceae; genus Burkholderia; species Burkholderia sp. Bp8994. The sequence goes on along the minus strand of NZ_QTQH01000008.1, from coordinate 234,995 downwards.
ACGGCGCGCAGTGGCACGAAGCCACCGCGCAGGCCGCGATGCAGGCGCTCGAGCGCGACTACCAGCCGCTCACCGACATGCGTGCGACGAGCGCGTATCGCCTCGATACCGCGAAGAACCTGATGTACCGATTCTGGCTGGAGACGCGCCCGCACGACCCGCTGCCGCCGCAGGCGCTGAACGTGCGTGAAGTGGCCGCCGAAGTTGCCGACGACGCGGCGCGCGTCTGACGAGGGAGAACACCGAACATGAACCAGCAAGCAGAACCGTTCCTGAACACCCTCGACCCGCAGGCCGACGCCGCGCAGGTGCACGTCTCGCGCGCGCACGAATCCGCGCACCTGCACGTGAGCGGGCGCGCGACCTACACCGACGACATCCCGCTCGTCGCGGGCACGCTGCACGCTGCGCTCGGGTTGTCCGCGAAGCCGCACGCGAAGATCGTGTCGATGAATTTCGACGCGGTGCGCGCGACGCCCGGCGTGGTCGCCGTGTTCACGGCCGACGACATCCCCGGCGTCAACGATTGCGGCCCGATCATCCACGACGATCCGGTACTCGCCAAAGGCATCGTGCAGTTCGTCGGCCAGCCGATGTTCATCGTCGTCGCGACGTCGCACGAAACCGCGCGGCTCGCCGCGCGCCGCGCGCAGGTCGACTACGAGGAGCTGCCCGCGATCCTGACCGCGCAGGAAGCGCGGCAGGCCGAAACCTATGTGATCCCGCCGCTGAAACTCGCGCGCGGCGACGCGGCCGCGCGGCTCGCCGCCGCGCCGCATCGCGAGTCGGGCGAGATGCTGCTCGGCGGCCAGGAGCAGTTCTACCTGGAAGGGCAGATCGCGTACGCGGTGCCGAAGGACGACGACGGGATGCACGTGTACTGCTCGACGCAGCACCCGAGCGAGATGCAGCACCTCGTCGCGCACGTGCTCGGCGTCGCGTCGCACAACGTGCTGGTCGAATGCCGCCGGATGGGCGGCGGGTTCGGCGGCAAGGAATCGCAGTCGGGCCTGTTCGCATGCTGCGCGGCGCTCGCCGCGTGGAAGCTGCTGTGCCCGGTGAAGCTGCGTCCGGACCGCGACGACGACATGATGATCACCGGCAAGCGACACGACTTCCATTACCGCTTCGACGTCGGCTACGACGACGACGGCCGCCTCGACGGCGTCGCGCTCGACATGACGTCGCGCTGCGGCTTCTCGGCGGACCTGTCGGGCCCGGTGATGACGCGCGCGGTGTGCCACTTCGACAACGCGTACTGGCTCGGCGACGTCGACATCGCCGGCTACTGCGGCAAGACCAACACGCAGTCGAACACCGCGTTCCGCGGCTTCGGCGGGCCGCAGGGCGCGTTCGCGATCGAATACATCCTCGACGACGTCGCGCGCGCGCTCGGCCGCGATCCGCTCGACGTGCGCTACGCGAACCTGTACGGCAAGACCGAGCGCAACGTGACGCCTTACGGGCAGACGGTCGAGGACAACGTGCTGCACGAACTGCTCGGCGAACTCGAGTCGACGAGCGACTACCGCGCGCGGCGCGCGGGCGTGCGCGAATTCAACGCACGCAACACGGTGCTGAAGAAGGGCATCGCGCTCACGCCGGTGAAGTTCGGCATCGCGTTCAACGTCACGCACTTCAACCAGGCGGGCGCGCTGGTGCACATCTACACCGACGGCTCGGTGCTCGTGAACCACGGCGGCACGGAGATGGGGCAGGGGCTCAACACGAAGGTCGCGCAGGTCGTCGCGCACGAGCTCGGCATCCGCTTCGGCCGGATCCGCGTGACGGCGACCGACACGAGCAAGGTCGCGAACACGTCCGCGACGGCTGCGTCGACGGGCTCCGACCTGAACGGCAAGGCCGCGCAGGATGCGGCGCGCCAGCTGCGCGAGCGCCTCGCGGCGTTCGCGGCGAAGCAGTTCGGCGACGGCAAGGTCGATGCGGCCGACGTGAAGTTCGGCAACGACTTCGTGTGGATCGGCGGCGCGAGCGTGCCGTTCGGCGAGGTGATCGCGAAGGCGTATCTCGCGCGCGTGCAGCTGTGGTCCGACGGCTTCTACGCGACGCCGAAGCTGTACTGGGATCAGTCGAAGCTGCAGGGCCGGCCGTTCTATTACTACTCGTACGGCGCGGCCGTGTCGGAGGTCGTGATCGACACGCTGACGGGCGAGATGCGCACGCTGCGCGTCGACGCGCTGCACGACGTGGGCGCATCGCTGAACCCGGCGCTCGACATCGGCCAGGTCGAAGGCGCGTTCATCCAGGGAATGGGCTGGCTCACGACCGAGGAGCTGTGGTGGAACAAGGGCGGCAAGCTGATGACGCATGCGCCGTCCACGTACAAGATCCCGACGGTCAACGACACGCCGCCCGAATTCAACGTGCGGCTGTTCCAGAACCGCAACGTGGAGGACAGCATCCATCGTTCGAAGGCCGTCGGCGAACCGCCGCTGCTGCTGCCGTTCTCGGTGTTCTTCGCGGTGCGCGACGCGATTGCGGCGGTCGGCGACTACCGGGTGAATCCGCCGCTCGACGCGCCGGCCACCGGCGAGTCGATCCTGCGCGCGATCACTGCGGTGCGTGCTGCGCGCGCCGGTCAGGCAGGTTGAGATGAACGGGCCTGCACGTTCGTTTCGCACCGCGACGACCCCGGCATTCGCGCAGGGTACCGGCCAGCGCAACCGCGCGACCGGTACGTCCGCGCCGATGCACATCGTGCTGTTCGGCGCGGGGCACGTCGGCCATGCGCTCGTCACGCTGCTCGGCGCATTGCCGTGCGTCGTGCAGTGGGTCGATACGCGCGACGAGCTGTTCCCGGACGAATGTCCGCCGAACGTGCAGCCGGAGCCGACCGACATACCCGAGGCCGTCGTCGACGCGGCGCCGCCCGGCGCGTACTTCCTCGTGATGACGCACAACCACGCGCTCGACTTCTCGCTCGCCGTGCAGATCATGCGGCGGCGCGACTTCGCGTACTTCGGGATGATCGGTTCGCGTACCAAGCGCGTGAAGTTCGAGCGCCGGCTCGCCGCGCGCGGCGTCGATCCGGCGCGGCTCACCGAGATGGTGTGTCCGATCGGCGTCGCGGGCATCGTCGACAAGGCGCCCGGTGCGATCGCGGTGGCCGTCTGCGCGGAACTGCTGCAGGCCCGCTCGGGCATGCCGGTGGCCGATGCGAAGGCGGCCGCGGCGGGGCGCTTGCGCGACGACGCGCGCTGCGCACGGTAACGATCAGGGGCGGCACGCCCGACCCACGTCCGCGCGTTTTTGCCTACACTGCACGGATCGCGCGGCAGCGGGCCGCGCGTTCTTTCGTGCAGGTACCATGTCCGATCATCAGGTCTATCTCGATGCGCTCGATGCGAGCCTCGTCGTCATCGAGCGCTGGCTGTCCGGCGCCGATACTTCCCCCGCGGCGCTCGATGCGCTGCTCGCGCCTTTCTCCGCCGAATTCACGATGATCATGACCGACGGTCGCGCGTTCGACCGCGACGACACGCGCGCGCTGTTCGCGAAGCTCGGCGGCGCGAAGCCGGGGCTGCGCATCAAACTGTCGGACATCCGCGTGCTCGCGGCAGACGCGTCGCATGCGGTGCTCACCTATCTTGAAGCGCAGCAGGCGGCGTCGGGCGAACTGCCCGCGCGTCGCGCGACCGCCGTGTTCGCGCGCGACGCGGCAGGCGTCGTGCGCTGGACCCATCTGCAGGAAACCTTCTGCACGGCCTGAGCGGCCGCGCCGCGTGATCGTGCGCGGGCGATTCCGCGGGGGGGCAGCGCCGCTTCAGCGCTTGCGGCCGCGTGCGGCGGTCAGCTCGTCGGACACGCTTTGCATCAGCGCACACAGCCACGCGATGTCGGTCGGGCGATCGGGGTGCGGGTGCGTGAGCAGGTAGCTCTTGATGCGCGGGAACGGCACGGGCGGCGCGACGACGACGAGCGGCAGCAGCTGCGCGTAGTGCGTCGCGAAGCGGCGCGTCGTCGTGAAGATCAGGTCCGACTGCAGCAGCACCTGCGGCACGATGCCGAAGTACGGCAGCGTCGTCACGATCCGTCGCGTGAGGCGGGCGCGGGCGAGGCCGATCTCGATCGCGTTGCGCTTGTCGCCGGTGTACGGCGTCGGCGCGACGTGCGCGGCCGACGCGTACGCTTCGCGCGTGAGCGGTTCGCGGGCGAGCGGATGCGCGTCGCGCATCAGGCACACGATCGTGTCGGAGAACAGGTCCTGGCGCGCGAACCGCGGGTCGGGCTTCGGCCAGTTGCCGATCACGAGATCGAGCGCGCCCGATTCGAGCGCCTCCGCGTGATCGAGCGCGGGATTCAATGAGTCGATTTCCAGATGCGCATGCGGCGCCGCGTCGCGAAAGCGCTCGATCAGCGTCGGCATGAAGAAATCGTTGAGGTAGTCGGGCGCGGCGACGCGGAACGTGCGCCGCGCGGACGATGGATCGAAGTCGCCGTGCGGCGTCGCGATGAAGTCGACCTCGCGCAGCGCGCGCGACGCGGCACCGAGCAGCGATGCGCCGTACTCGGTCGGCACCATCCCGGATTTGCCGCGCACGAGAATCGGGTCGTTCAGCGTCTCGCGCAGCTTGCGCAGCGCGGTGCTGATCGCGGGCTGGGTCTGGTTCAGGCGCAGCGCGGCCTGCGTGACGCTGCGCTCGAGCAGCAGCGTGCGCAATACGCGCACGAGCCAGATATCGAGCGAGGCGGTACGATCGTCGTCTTCCATCGGCGAGCGGTGTTCGGGAGAAGCGTAACCTTACCGCAGCCGCACGTTGCCGTGCGTGATACCGGCCATCACGTGCGCCCCTTCGGCAGCACGCTGATCCGCTTGACCTCGCGCGACTCGAGCCAGTTCGGCGTGCGCGCGCAGTACAGCACCATCGGCAGCGCGTCCTCGCCCCAGAACAGCTGCTGGTTCATCCAGAAGGTCGGTACGCCGAACACGCCGAGCGCGATCGCGTCGTCGGTGTTGCGGCGCAACTGCGCGCTCGTCTCCTCGAATTCGATCAGCTCGTCGCCGTGCCCGACGCCGACGCGCTCGCACAGCGCCGCGAACCCGTCCGGCGTCGACGGATCGTTGCCGTCGTGCCAGATGAAGCGGAACATTTCCAGCACGGTCGCGATGTCGGCGCGCAGCGCGATCGCGAGGCGCAGCACCTTGTCGGAGTCGAACGGATGCGCGGGCGGCATCTTGAAGCGGATGCCGAGCTGTTCGGCGCGAAACAGCGCGTGGCGGTACGTGAACACGCGCTTGGCCGGCACGTCGGCGCTCGGGCGCTGCCCCCAGTGGCGCTGCAGGTCGGGCAGCGACACGGCGACGGGGTCGAACGGCACGTCGGGCCACTTGTCGTGCTGTTCGAGCAGCAGGTAGGAGAACGGCGACACGAAGTCGAAGAACCAGGCAGGCTGGGCAGTGTCGAGGCCGGTTGTCATGGCGATCTCCAGAGGGTGGGGCGTGCGCGCCTGGCGGCGGCCTTCATGTTACGTTGCGGCGCGCGGATGCAACCGCGCGGATGCAGCAATGATCGCGGATCGGCCGCTCATGCGGAACCGGGAGTCGCCCGGGGGGGCTCGCCGGCCGGCGCCGCCGCGCCGCCGCGCGCCGCTGCACGGCCGCCGGCGCCGGGTGTGCCCGGCGTGCCCGATGCGACGTCGTGATCGTGCGCGGTGAGCCGCTCGCGCACGAAGCCGATGTGCTCGCGCAGCACGTAGAACTGCCCCGCGTACGCAAGCGGCATCTTCATCCGGTTCACGGCTTCCTCGATGTCGTCGAGTTCGTCGAGCAACTGGACGCGCTCTTCGGCCGTATGCTCGCCGAGCGCGCGGCGCTCGAGCGCGATCAGCGCGCCGTACCAGCGGTAGATGCGCGAACGCACGCGCCAGCCGTACAGCGACGGCACCAGCCGCAACCCGGGGATCAGCACGACGATCAGCGGCACCACGACGACGAGCAGCCGGTCGACGAGACTCGCGACCCAGAACGGCAGCCGCCGGTACAGGAACGACTTGCCCGACTTGTAATAGCGCCCCGCGTCGTCGGACAGCGGGAAGCCGCGCGTGACGGCCGACGGGAATTCGCCCGCGTGCTGCAGGATCGTCGCGTGGCCGTGCACTTCGCGCGCGGCCTCGATCAGCAGGTCGGACAGCGCGGGGTGCAGCGTATCGCGCGCGACCAGCTCGATCGTCGGCGCGACCGTGTGGATGTCGGCGGGCGGCAGGTTGAGGCCGAGATCGTAGACGCCCATCGGCAGCGTGATCGCGGTCAGGTACGGAAAGCGCCGCGCGTAGGCCTCGGCTTGCGTGAACGAGTACACGTGCACGCCGGGCGCGCGGAACAGCTTCGCCATCACCGGGATCTGCGTCGAGTCGCCGGACAGGAACGCGGCGTCGATCTTGCCGTCGAGCAGCGCGGCCGCGGCGTCCTCGCCGGCGGTCGGCAGCAGCTCGGTCGAGCCGCCCGGCACGATGCCGTTCATCTTCAGCAGCGCCAGGCTCAATTCGCGCGCGCCGCTGCCTTCCGCGCCGAGCGCGAGCCGCTTGCCCTTGAAGTCGGACAGGCGTGCGACCACCGGCCCGCGGTACATGATCGCGAGCGGCACGTAGCCGATGCTGCCGAGCGAGACCAGGTGTTCATCGCGCTCCTTCGGGCCGATGCCGCTCTGCACGAAGCCGACGTCGACCGGCGCGTCCGGATTCGACAGCCGCGCGAGGTTCTGCGCGGATCCTTCGGATGACTGGACGTCGAGCGTGACGCCGTTCTTCGCGAGGATCGCCTTGTATTTCTGCGCGGCGTTCCAGTAGGTGCTGCCGGGCGGGCCGGACGAAATCACGAGCGTGGACGGCGGCGCCGGCTGGATCAGCTTGACCGCGAACCAGACCGCCGCGACCGCGAGCAGCACGGTGGGGCCGATCGACAGCGCGAGGTCGCGCCACGACACCGCGACGAAGCGGGCGAGGATGCGGCGGGGCGGGCGGGGGCGGGCTGGCTTCATGGAGTCGGCGGATGACACGGGCGTGACGCATCGATGACGGCCGTCGCGGACAAGGCACGCGATGCGCGTTCTGGCGGCGATGGTACCCGGTTTCGCCCGGCGTGCGCGAGTCCGGCGCCGTCGCGCGGCGGCGGACACGGGCGCGCGCGGGCGGATGGCGGGCGGCCACGCGTCAAAAGCTTTGCGCTTCGGCTGGCGCTGGATTACATTGTGCGACGCAGCCGCGCCCGATTCGCGCACGACCCGGCACGTTATGAGACCGGGCGCGCCCGGCCGGCGGCTGTCCGGCCCGGCCGGCCCGCATTCGCGCGCGCCGGCCGCCGGCCCGTGTCGCCTCTCTCGCATCGCCGTGGAAATCATCGGCCGTCCCGCCCGTTCGCGCGCGGGCCGGCTGCCTTTGGGGGTATCCGGCCGTACTGTGCACGGCCGTTCCGGAGTTACAAGGAGATAGCATGAAGTCGATCGTGTTGAGAGCGTTGGGTGTTGCGGCCGTGGCGGCCTGTCTGACGGGCAGCGTGTACGCGCAGTCGAGCGATGCGGCGGCCACCGAAGCGCCGGCCGCGGCAGCGAGCTCGCCGAAGGCGGCGGCCAAGACCGCGAAGAAGGCCAACCGCCAGCTCGGCTATGCGGTGCGCAAGGCCATTACGAAGGCAGGCGGCATCGACGTGGCGAACATCGTCGTGCGCTCGAAGGGCGGCGCGATCTCGCTGGAGGGCACGGTGCCCGACCAGGCACAGATCGACAAGGCGGAAGAGGCGGCGAAGGGCGTGAAGGGCGTGACGTCGGTCACGAACAAGCTGACGGTTCAGCAGCAATGATGCCGGGCGGCGGCGCGCCAGCGCCGCGCGCCCGCTTTCACGCGGGCCCCGGCGTGCCGGGGCCCGTTTGCACTTTTGAATGCCCCCAGGGCCCGCCGCTTCGCGCCAGGCCCCGGAGCGGGCGTCCCCCAAGGAAACTTCCTTCGGGGCGGAAAACCTTGGGCGGCCCGGCGTTTTCCCGACAGGCCGCGAGCCGCGCACGACGCAGCGGCGCACCGATAACGATATCGAGAGGGCGGCAATGACAACGCACGGGTGGGGCAGTCGGATTCTTTGGGGCGCGGCGCTGGTCGCGATCACGTTGCTCGGCGCCTGCAACGGCGACGAGTCGTCCGAACGCAATCGGCTGCCCGGGTTCGTGTCCGGCAGCGTGCGCACCACCGCCTACGACGGTACGGGCGACGACCTGCTGACTGCCGGTCTCGGCAAGACGGGCCTCGCCGCCGCCACCGCGCCGGCGTTCGCGAATCCGTCGCGGCCGACGAGCGCCGAGCTGCGCCGGCTCGCGATCTGGTCGAACTACCGCGCGCTCGTCGACATGAGCGCCAACGGCGGCTACGGCCGTTTCTGGGGACCGAACGTCGACCTCGACGGCAACGACACGCTCGGCGAAGGCAAGATTCCCGGCACCGAATATCTCGCGTATTCCGACGACGGCAGCGGCCGCAAGAACGTGACGCTGCTCGTGCAGGTGCCCGCGAGCTTCGACCCCGCGCAGCCGTGCATCGTCACCGCGACGTCGTCCGGTTCGCGCGGTGTGTACGGCGCGATTTCGGCGGCCGGCGAGTGGGGCCTCAAGCGCGGCTGCGCGGTCGCGTACAACGACAAGGGCGGCGGCAACGGCGCGCACGAGCTCGGCACCGACACGATCACGCTGATCGACGGCACGCTCGCCGACGAGGTGCTCGCCGGCAATGCGAGTCTCTTTACCGCCAATGTGACGAGCAGCGACCTGGCCGCGTTCAACAGCCGCTTCCCGAACCGCTACGCGTTCAAGCACGCGCATTCGCAACAGAATCCCGAGCAGGACTGGGGGCACGCGACGCTGCAGGCGGTCGAATTCGCGTACTGGGCGCTCAACGAACAGTTCGGGCCGTTCGTCGACGGCTCGCATCACGGCGTGCGCTACCGCCCGGGCGACATCACGACGATCGCCGCGTCCGTCAGCAACGGCGGCGGCGCGGCGCTCGCGGCGGCCGAGCAGGACACGCGCCGCTGGATCACCGCGGTCGTGGTCGGCGAGCCGCAAGTCAACGTGCGGATGGCGCCGAACGCGGTCGTGCGCGAGGGCGGCCAGCCGGTGCCGTCGTTCGGCCGGCCGCTGGCCGACTACGCGACGCTCGCGAACCTGCTGGAGCCGTGTGCGGCCGCGTCGTCGTCGCTCGCGGGCGCGCCGTACCTGAGCGCGCTGCCGGCCGCCACCACGCAGTCGATCCGCACGCAGCGCTGCGCGACGCTCGCCGCGGCCGGGTTCGTGTCGGGGGCCGATACGCAGAGCCAGGCCGCCGACGCGCTCGCGCAACTGCACGCGGCCGGCTATCTCGCGGATTCCGACCTGCTGCAGGCGCCGATGTGGGATTCGCAGGCGATTCCGGCGATCGCGGTCACCTATGCGAACGCGTACACGCGCTCGCGCGTGACCGACAACCTGTGCAATTTCAGCTTCGCGACCACCAATGCGGCGACGGGCGCGGTGGCGCCGCCCGCCGCCTCGCCGATGCCGGCCGTGTTCGGCCTCGGCAACGGCGTGCCGCCGACGGCAGGCGTCAATCTCGTGTTCAACACCGGTGCGGGTGTCGACCACCGGCTCGCGACGCCCGACGCGAGTTTCGCGGGCGCGCTGTGCCTGCGCCAGCTGTGGACCAACGGGATGCTCGACATGCCGGCGAACGTCGATGCGGTGCGCGTGAACGCGAACCTGCAGGGCAAGCCGGCGATCATCGTGCAGGGCCGCAGCGACGCGCTCGTGCCCGTGAATCACGCGTCGCGCGCGTACGTCGCGCAGAACGGCATCAGTGAAGGCGGCCGCAGCCAGCTCGTGTTCTACGAGGTGACGAACGGGCAGCACTTCGATGCGTTCCTGCCCGTCGCGGGCTTCGACACGCGCTTCGTGCCGGTCCACTACTACAACCTGCAGGCGCTGAACCTGATGTGGCGGCACCTGAAGAACGGTGCCGCGCTGCCGCCGTCACAGGTGGTCCGCACGCTGCCGCGCGGCGGCACGCCGGGCGCCGCGCCGGCGCTGACGAGCGCGAACCTGCCGCCGATCTCGGCGTCCCCCGGCGCGAACGCGATCACGGCCGGCGCGGGCGCGATCGATGTGCCGCTCTGACGGCACCCGCCCCACCGCGATACGGAAGCCGGACGCTCGTCCGGCTTTTTTATTTTCAGCGTCTGGAATCGGTCCCGCATTGCCCTTGGTCCGAATGGCATGCGCTGTAACAAATTATCGCTTTACGGCGGAAAATCCGGAATCTATTATGCGCCGATATTTTAACTTAATTTAATAAATTCCCGTAAAGACAATATTCCTTTCCGTATAGTTAATCGATCCTTTCGATTTTATTAAATCGGCTCGAGTTGCGGTTGGTCGCCCTTTCGCGATTGACCGGCATTTCGTCGAGGGAGTCGTTCGTCTGTTCGAAGCGAAGGCGCCTTGTCTGGCGGCCTTTGCAGGGGATGCTTTTGCTTGCGGTTTCTCGCGCGTGCGGATGGCGAGGGCGAATTCGCAGTGCCGCACATTATTGAATCGTCGTTTGCAATGGAATTGATTCCATTGTGCGATCGCGGAATATGGGTGGGGTAAATCATGCCGGTCGGTATTCGCCGATGCGGTAAAAAACTCGGGGTGCATCGCAAAACGAATGCGCTCCCGGTGCGGAGCGCCGGCGCAAATGATCCTTTGCGACCGGCGGTATTTATCGTTCTGTTCGAGAGGCAATAATGACGACACTGAAGTCCTTGAAAGACGGTTTCGCGCTATTTGGAACGACGCTGAGCGTGCCGCTCGCCGCAGCCGCGGCCGCGGCGCTGCTCGTCACGGGATGCGGCGGCGACGACGGGGCGGGCCCGACCGCCGCCACCGCGGCAGCCGCGACGACGTCGAACGGCAGCACGTCGGCCAGCACCAATGCAACGGCCGCCGTCCCGGCCGACCAGCCGTACGTCGACAACGACGTGTACGGCACCGGGCCGAACGACGCGGTCACGGATTCGACCGAAGGGGCCGCGGTCGTGCACCGCCAGGTCACGATCGGCGGCAAGACCGTCCAGTACACGGCCACCACCGGCCACCTGACCACGATCGACCCGATCACGTCGGCGCCGAACGCGAAGATGTTCTACGTCGCGTACACGCAGGACAATCCGGACCCGTCGAAGCCGCGCCCGGTCACGTTCTTCTACAACGGCGGCCCCGGCTCGTCGTCGGTCTACCTGCTGCTCGGCTCGTACGGGCCGAAGCGCCTGCAGTCGTCGTTCCCGAACTTCACGCCGCCGGCCCCGTACAAGCTGCTCGACAACCCGGACAGCCTGCTCGACCGTACCGACCTCGTGTTCATCAACCCGGTCGGCACCGGCTACTCGGCGGCGATCGCCCCGGCGAAGAACAAGGATTTCTGGGGCACCGACCAGGACGCGCGCTCGATCGACCGCTTCATCCAGCGCTACCTGACCAAGTACTCGCGCTGGAACTCGCCGAAGTTCCTGTACGGCGAGTCGTACGGCACCGCGCGCAGCGCGGTCGTGTCATGGGTGCTGCATGAGGACGGCATCGACCTGAACGGGATCACGCTGCAGTCGTCGATCCTCGACTATGCGAATGCGCTGTCCGCGCCGGGTACCTTCCCGACGCTCGCGGCCGACGCGTTCTACTGGAAGAAGACGACGCTCAACCCGACGCCGACCGATCTCGACGCATACATGGTGCAGGCCCGCAACTACGCGGACAACACGCTCGCGCCGCTCGCGCAGAAGCCGAACCCGCAGGACGGCGGCTTCGTGAACGTGCGGCTGAACCTGAACCTGCAGACCGCGCGGCAGATGGGTTCGTACATCGGCACGGATCCGACGTCGCTGATCCAGACGTTCGGCAACCCGGCCGCGCTCGGCAACGTGCCGTCGTCGGACGACAACCCGCCGTACACGTTCTTCCTGACGCTCGTGCCGGGCACGCAGATCGGCCAGTACGACGGTCGCGCGAACTTCACGGGCAAGGGCATCGCGCCGTACATCCTGCCGAACTCGGGCAGCAACGATCCGTCGATCACGAACGTCGGCGGCGCGTACACGGTGCTGTGGAACAGCTACATCAACACCGACCTCAAGTACACGTCGACGTCGTCGTTCGTGGACCTGAACGACCAGGTCTTCAACAACTGGGACTTCAGCCACACCGACCCGACCGGCGCGAACCGGGGCGGCGGCAATACGCTGTACACGGCCGGTGATCTCGCGGCGACGATGAGCGTGAACCCGGACCTGAAGGTGCTGTCGGCGAACGGCTATTTCGATGCGGTCACGCCGTTCCACCAGACCGAGCTGACGCTCGCGCAGATGCCGCTCGATCCGACGCTCAAGGCACAGAACCTGACGATCAAGAACTATCCGTCGGGCCACATGATTTACCTGAACGACGCGTCGCGGACCGCGCTGAAGGGCGATCTCGGCAACTTCTACGACGGGATCCTCGCAAACCGTACCGCGCTGCAGCGCGTGCTGAAGCTGCAGGCGCGCACGCAACAGATGAAGCAGCAACAGTTGAAGCAGCAGGGGCAGTAAGGATCGCGAGCGACTTGCGCTGCCCGGCCGTGGGCCGGGCGGCCCGAGTTCGCGAGGCCCCGGATGGACGACAGCCCGATCGGCGCAGGCCGGTCGGGCTGTTTTTTTGCGGCGGGGGAAGCCGGCGGCGCGTGCTGGCCGGTCATGCATCACATCGCGCATGCGGCTCGCGATGCTGTGAGCTTCCACGGTGCCCGTGAGTCGTCGACCGACGGGGCGTTGTCGGGTCCGCGTGAGATTCGCGGCGGCTTGATCCTCGCAAGGGGGATGCATGCCCCTGTATCGAGGGAAATTCTCCACCGACAAATCGTGCCGATCTCTTCCGTCAGGGGCGGGAAGATGGCGGTGTCTGCCGTGGCGGGCGGCAGCCGCGCCGCTTACGCGAGCACGAGCCGCACGCCGACCGCGACGAGCGTCGAGGCGAGCAGGTTGCGCAGCAGCCGCTCGGGCGCGCGCGCCGACAGCAGGCTGCCGAGCACGATGCCGGGCAGCGAGCCGAGCAGCAGCGACAGCAGCATCGACCAGTCGACCGAGCCGAGCAGCCAGTGGCCCATGCCGGCGACGAGCGTGAGCGGCACCGCGTGCGCGATGTCGGAGCCGACGATGCGCGCGGTCGCGAGCAGCGGGTACAGTAGCAGCAGCACGGTGACGCCGATCGCGCCGGCGCCGACCGACGTCATCGACACGAGCGCGCCCAGCACGGCGCCCGTCAGCACGGTCGACCAGAACGTGCGCGCGGGATTCGGCGGGAGCGGGTTGCGCGCGGCGAGCGCGGTCAACTGCGGGCGGAAGATCAGTGCGAGCGACGTGAGCAGCAGCGCGATGCCGAGCACCAGCTGGATCATTCGCGCGGTGCCGGGCGAGTTCATCCCGTGCGTGTGCAGCAGCCACAGCGTGACGGCCGCGGCCGGGACGCTGCCGGCCGCGAGCCGGCCGGTAATGCGCCAGTCGATCGACCCCTTCAGTCCGTGGACGAGGGTGCCGGTGGCCTTGGTCGCGGCCGCGTACAGCAGATCGGTGCCGACCGCCGTCGCGGGATGGACGCCAAACAGCAGCACGAGGATCGGCGTCATCAGCGAACCGCCGCCGACGCCCGTCAGGCCGACGAGAACGCCGACGAACAGGCCGGACAGGGAGTACAGCAGATCGATATGGGGAAGCGACATCGGAAGCAGGCGGTTATGCGGCGTTCGGCGGCGGCGCGCGGCCGCGGCGCGCGCATCAAAGTCCGCCATTGTCGCAAAAGTGGCGCTTCGGTGTACGACTACGTTAAAAATCGGCCGGGAAGGCCCGCCGGACGGGCCGTTCCCGGCGGGTCAAACGAACGTTTGAACGGGCGCCGGGCCGGGCGGGGTGGCGTGCCGGCGTTGCCGGGTTGCGACGCCGATGGCGGGCCATCGGGTGCGGCGGGGCGGAACTCTCCCCGATTCAGGCCGGACGGCCGTCAATGCATCGCGGGGCCGGCGCCCGCAACGGCGTCCTGGCGGCGGATGCGCAGCGCGAGACCGAGCAGCCCGGCCGCGGCCGCAAATGCGGCGCCGACGGCGAACGCGGCGTGGTAGCCGCCGTTCAGCGCGTCGAGCGGCGAGGCGTGTGCCGCCGCGAGCGCATCGGTGCGCGCGGCCGCGAGGCTCGCGAGCACGGCGAGGCCGAGCGCCCCGCCCATCATGAACGCGGTGTTGACGATGCCCGACGCGAGCCCCGAATCGGCCGGATCGACGTCGCTCATCGCGGCGAGCAGCACCGGATTGAACGCGACGCCCGCGCCGATGCCGAGCAGCGTCATGCCCGGCAGCACGTGCCAGACGAAGCTGCCGTCGGCCGGCGCGCGCGCGAACAGCGCGAGGCCGCACGCCGCGATCAGCAGGCCGGCGGCGATCGGGCCGCGGATGCCGAAACGCATCACGATCCGCGCCGACAGCCCGAGCGAGAACGCGGCCATGATCAGGTTCGCCGGCAGGAACGCGAGCCCGACCTGCAGCGGTCCGTAGCCGAGCACGCGCTGCATGTAGAGCGCGGACAGGAAGAACCACGCGAACATCGCGGCCGCCCACAGCACGCCGATCACGTTCGCGAGCGCGACGTTGCGCGCGGCGAACAGCGTGAGCGGCATCAGCGGATGCGCGACGCGCGCCTCGATCGCGACGAACAGCGCGAGCAGCACGACGGCCGCGCCGATCAGCACGACTGTTTGCGTAGACAGCCAGCCGGCCTCGTTGCCCCCGACGATCCCGTAGACCGCGAGCATCAGCGACGCGGTCACGGTGATCGCGCCCGCGACGTCGAGCCGCGCGGCGCCGGCCGGCGCGCGCAGGCGCGGCAGCAGCGCGACGCACATCGCATAGACGGCGATGCCGATCGGCAGGTTGACGAGGAAGATCCAGTGCCACGACAGCGTGCTCGTCAAGAGCCCGCCGAGCAGCACGCCGATGCTGCCGCCGCCCGCGCAGACGAAACCGTAGACGCCCATCGCGCGCGCCCGTTCGCCCGGCTCGGTGAACAGGTTCATGATCAGCGACAGCGACACGGCCGACACGATCGCGCCGCCGAAGCCCTGCACCGCGCGCGCGGCGATCAGCATCGTCTGCGATTGCGCGAGGCCGCAGGCGAGCGACGCGAGCGTGAACACGACGAGGCCGGCGAGGAACATGCGCCGCTGCCCGTACAGGTCGCCGAGCCGGCCGCCGAGCAGCAGGCAGCCGCCGAACGTCAGCAGGTAGGCGTTGACGACCCACACGAGGGCCGTCTCGGTGAAATGGAGGTCGGTGCTGATCGACGGCAGTGCAACGTTTACGATCGTGCTGTCGAGCACGATCATCAGCACGCCGAGGCAGAGGACGATCAGCGCGTACCAGCGCTTCTCGCCGTGGATCCCGTGGGTCATGGCTGGCAGCCTTCTCTCTGATAGTTATTTGAAAGGCTGAATTGTAGACGTCGTTCGCGTGCGCTTCCTGCCGGTTTGTGGCAGGAGCGACGCGTAGCGGCAGCGCGTGTCGCGCGGCGCCGGACGTTATCCGCGCGGCGGGAGTTCGCAGCCGTCGGGGCCGCAAGCGGCGGCGTCGTCGCCGGCGAATTCGACGATGGCGCCGTCGCGCCATGCCTGCTCGAGCGCCTGCGCGAACACGTCGGCCGGCTGCGCGCCCGATACCGCGTAGCGGCCGCCGAACACGAACAGCGGCACGCCGCGTCCGCCGATCTGCGCGGCGCGCGCGATGTCGGCCTCGACTTCGTCACGGTATGCATCGCTGCGCAGCACGGCTTCGACGGCCGAGCGCTCGAGCCCCGCTTCGACCGCGAAGTCGATCAGCGCCGCATGGTCGAACAGCGAGCCGTGCTCGCAGAAATAGGCGCGGTACAGGCGCTCGGTCAGCGCATGGGCGCGGCCGGTGGCTTCCGCGAGCTTCACGAGCCGATGGCCGTCGAGCGTGTCGCCGACGAACGTGCCGGGCAGGTCGTAGCTCAGCCCGACGCTCGCTGCCGCGTCGGTCACCTGGCGCAACATCTGGTCGACCTGCGCGGGCGACATCCGGTACTTGCCCGCGAGCATCGCCTCCACCGGTTCGACCGGCTGGCCCGGCATCAGCCGGTACGCACGCAACGCGACGTCGACGTGCTCCGCGTGCGCGAATGCGGCGAGCGCCTCGTCGAAGCGGCGCTTGCCGATCCAGCACCACGGGCAGATCAGGTCGGACCAGATTTCGACGGTCAGGATCGGGCGGGCAGTCGGGGCGGGAGTGGTCGTCATGGGCGGTCCGGGGCGGCAAATAAATGTAACCGGGACTATAGCATTTTGTGCTTCGACGCTTCGACGCTTCGACGCTTCGATGCTTCGCCGTGGGCTGGCCCGCGTGGAACGGGCCGGCCCCTGACGTATCACGAAGCATAGTCACGGACCGCGCGAACCGGTAGCGGGGCTGATGTCAGTGATGGTGAACGGTGAAGGCGGCAAGCTTGGCGACCAAGCGACCAAGCGACCAAGCGACCACGCCCGCAGCACAGGTCGCTCACACGTCGCTCACACGTCGCTCACACGTCGCCCTGCGTTTCCTTCAGATGCTTCAGGTGCTTGTAGACGGTCGCGCGCCCCATCCCGAGCACGTTCGCGACGTAGTTCGCGGCGCTCTTGCCGCGGAACGCGCCTTCCGCATAAAGCGCCTCGACGAGCTCGCGCCGGTGCTCGCGCGTGAGGCCGTTCAGGCCGACCTGCCGCTCGCGCAGCCAGCCGTGCAGGAACGTGTTGATGCGCTCCTGCCAGTCGTCGCGGAACAGCTCGTCCGGTTGCGCGACGATGCCCGCGCCCTTGATGAACACGTCGAGCGTCGCGCGGACGTCGTCGAACACCGCGATGTTGAAGTTGATGCACATCATCCCGGCCGGCCGGCCTTCGTCGTCGAACAGCACGTTGCTCACGCAACGCATGCGCCGGCCGTCCCAGTTCAGTTTCTCGTACGGGCCGATCACGCGCTCGCGCGCCGAATGATCGATTTCCTCGAGCGCCGAATCGTCGCCGACCTCGCGCTTCGACAGGTTGTTCGCGAGGTACAGCACGGTCTGGTCGTGCAGGTCGTGGATCACGACTTCCGCGTACGGGAAGAACAGCGCCGCGATGCCGTCGGCGATCGGTGCGTAGCGGGTGAGCAGCAGGTCTTTGACGGGGGATTGCTTCTTGCGCATCGGAATCGCCATCTCGGGTGAGCGGGAGCCGGGCGGTGCGTCGGCACGGCGCGCCGGCGTGCCGTCCACCGGCTCGCCCGTGCGCCCCCGCGCTGCCGCCGCGGCGGTTGCGCCATTGTATCGGCCCCGCGTGCGCGTGCCGCTCATGCGCGCGTCAGATGCATGTACAGCGCGTGTGCGATCGCGATGTCCTCGAGCCCGAGGCCGATCGAGCGGAAGAACGCGTGACGCGTGCGCGACGGCGCCGCGCAGGTGCCTGCGACGAGCGCGGGCAGGTCGCCGACGATCCGCTCCGGCGTCCAGCCGTGCCCGGCCGCCGCGATCTGCATCTCGCCCGCGCTCGCGGGCGTCGTGTGCCGGTAGTCACAGTACACGTCCATGTCGGGCAACCATGCGGGCGGGATCTCGTGCGCGCGCGCGACGTTGGTGCTGATCGAGGTGACGAGCGCGGGGCGCGTGAGCATGCCGTCGGCGAGCACCGGCGTGCCCGACGACGTGCACAGCATCACGACGTCCGCGTCGCGCACGCACGCCTCGACGCTGGCGGCCGCACGGGCGCGCGGATCGATCCGCGCGAGCGTCGCCTGCAGCGCCGGGTCGCCGGCGAGCGCGGGCGAATGGACGCTGATCGATGCCCAGTCGCGCAATGCCGCCGTATGGCGCAGATGTGCGAGGCCCACCGCGCCCGCGCCGATCACGGCGAGCCGGCGCGCATCGCGCGGCGCGAGGCAGTCGACCGCGAGCGCCGTCGTGCCGGCCGTGCGCTCGACCGTCAGCAGCCCCGCGTCGCACCACATCAGCGGCTGGCCGGTGCGCATCGACATCAGCGCGGTCCACGCCGTGACGATCGGTTTGCCGCCCGTCACGACGTATGGCGACAGCTTCGCGCCGAACACTTGCTCGTCGGCGAGTGCGCCGAGATACGTGATGAAATCGCCGGCCTGCTCGGGGAACAGCGTGAGGGTTTGCGGCGGCTGCACCGCGCGGGCCGATGCGAGCGACGCGAACATGCGGCGCAGCGTGCCGAGCACGTCGAGCGACGGCAGCGCCGCGCGCACCGCGGCTTCGTCGACGGTCAGCGGCAGGGTCGGGGCGGGTTGCGTCATGGAACTTCTCCGGTCGGGGCCGGACAGGACAGTCTCGAAAGCGGGCGTCCGGCGGTGTTCGTGATGGATTAAAAGTCTAATATAGACAAAAGAAGTCGGGTGAATTTTTCTTTTCAGGACAGGCCCGAGCCGCTGTCAGTCGAAAAAACATCGATGAATCAAAGGCATTTTGTGTAATCGACGGAATCTCGATGGGCAGCAGCGAGGCCGCGATTATCGTATCCCCTATAGTCTATAGTAGACTAAGAGTCTATATTTCACATGCGGACCGGCATGTTGCCGCCCGGCGGCCGGCATGCATCGCATGCCGATCCGGCGCCCGGCGACGGCGTCGCGCGAACGGTCTTCATCGCCTCAATCCGGAATCGAAGGACATCGTCATGAACTGGAAGCTTTCCCTCTGCGCCGTCGCGGCGCTTGCGTGCGCGGCCGTCACCGCCCACGCGGAACAGACCACGCTGCGCTTCGGGATCGAAGCCGCCTATCCGCCGTTCGAGAGCAAGACGCCGGCCGGCCAGCTGCAGGGTTTCGACGTCGACGTCGGCAATGCCGTCTGCGCGAAGCTGAACATGAAGTGCGTGTGGGTCGAGAATGCGTTCGACGGGCTGATCCCGGCGCTGCAGGCGCGCAAGTTCGACGCGATCAATTCGGCGATGAACATCACCGCGAAGCGCAAGCAGAGCATCGATTTCACGCCGGCGATCTACGTGGTGCCGATCGTGATGGTCGCGCACCGCGGCTCGCCGCTGCGGCCCGATGCCGCGAGCCTGCGCGGCAAGCACGTCGGCGTGCTGCAGGGCTCGTCGCAGGAGGATTTCCTGAAGGCGCACTGGGCCAATGCGGGCGTGGACGTCGTGTCGTATCAGGACCAGGACCAGATCTATGCCGATCTCGTCGCCGGTCGTCTCGACGCGGCCGTGCAGGAAGCGCAGACCGCGCAGGACGGTTTCCTCGACAAGCCGGCCGGCCGCGACTACCAGATCGTCGGCGAGCCGCTGAAGGATCCCGCGACGCTCGGCGAAGGCACCGGCTTCGGGTTGCGCAAGGGCGACAAGGCGCTGCAGGCGAAGATCGTCGGCGCGCTCGACGCGCTGAAGAAGGACGGCACGCTGAGCGCGCTGTCGCAGAAGTATTTCAAGCGCGACATCGTCGCGAAGTAAGCCAGGCCGCGCGCCGGCCGCGGTGCCGGCGCGCGTCGCACCGAATCTCGACGCAGTACGGGGAAGCATGGATTTCGACGTCATCGTTCTGGGGGCCGGCATCGTCGGCGTGTCGTCGGCGCTGCATCTGCAGGATCGCGGGCTGCGTGTCGCGCTCGTCGACCGGCGCGCGCCCGGCGAGGAAACGAGCCATGGCAATGCGGGGCTGATCGAGCGCTCGTCGGTCGTGCCGTACGCGTTCCCGCGCCGGCTCGGCACGCTGCTGCGCTACGCACGCAACCGCTCGGTCGATCTCTATTGGGACTACAAAGCATTGCCCGCGTACGCGGGCTGGCTTGCGCGTTTCTGGCGCGAATCGTCGCCGCAGCGGCTCGCGGCCGCCGCACGCGACATGCTGCCGCTCGTCGCGGCGAGCGTCGTCGAGCACGACGCGCTGCTCGCGCGCACCGACGCGCAGCCGCTCGTGCATGACGGCGGGTGGATCGAGGCATTCCGTTCGCCCGCGCTGTTCGACGCGGAAACGCGCGCGCAGCAGCGGGTGGCCGACGCGCACGGGTTGCGGATGAGTGTGCTCGACGCGCGCGCGTTGCGCGAACGCGAGCCCGGCATCGGCGACGCGTTCTGCGGCGCATTCCACTGGCAGGACCCGAAGACGGTGTCGAGCCCCGGCGGCCTCACGAAGGCGTACGCGCGGCTGTTCGAGCACGACGGCGGCACGTTCGTACGCGGCGACGCGACGACGCTCGCGCAGGTGCGCGACGGCTGGCAGGTCGATACCGAGCACGGGCCGATTGCGGCCCGTTCGGCCGTGGTTGCGCTCGGGCCGTGGTCCGATCACGTGTTCGCGCCGCTCGGCTACCGGATTCCGCTGCGCGCGAAGCGCGGCTATCACATGCATTACCGGCCGACCCGCGCGTCGCTGAACGTGCCCGTGTGCGATACCGAGGAGGGTTTCGTCGTCGCGCCGATGGAAGGCGGCCGCCTGCGGCTCACGACCGGCGTCGAGATCGCGTTGCGCGGCGCGCCGCCGACCGGCGTGCAGCTCGCACGGGCAGAGCCGCTGGCGCGCGACGCGTTCGGCATCGGCGAGCGGCTCGATCCGGCGCCGTGGCTCGGGATGCGGCCGTGCACGCCCGACATGCGGCCCGTGATCGGGCCTGCGCCGCGCCATCGTCATCTGTGGTTCGCGTTCGGGCACTGTCACCACGGGCTCACGCTCGGCCCCGCGACCGGGCGTCTGCTCGCCGAGATGATGACGGGCGCGCCGACCTTCATCGATCCCCATCCGTACCGGCCCGCGCGCTTCGGCTGAACCCGTTGCGATACGACGGCCGCCGCGTGTGCGGCCGTCACAGTTTTTCATTCGGCTGTCCGTATTGAGTGAAGTCTTGCAGCCGGAAATGATCTGCGCAATTGACCGGAAAGAAATCGCGAAATAAGCAAAACAGAAAACACGCGATTTATTAATGCAATTTCATGAAGATGAAATGCGAAGCAGGCGGTCCGTCCGGGCCATCCGGCGACGTTTCGCAACGGACGTTCCGATGTGACCCGGGATGTACCGGAACACGTTACTTCCGGCCTCGCAAACGTTACGTTACATCCGCGCTCCCGACACATTTATCGTCAGATGATTGCGGCTGCGCGACCCGTTTATTTACCCGGAAATCCATATAAAACCGTTATTGGCTTGCAATAGGCCAACGAATCAATCCGTTTTATCCGGATGGCACACTTCGTGCAATCGATCCCCATGCTTTATCAACGTAGTGCCAACGAGATGGGGTAAGGATGAGACAAAACTTTAAATTGACGGGCGTGGCGCTGTCGGTCACGACGGTGTTCGGGGTACTGGTTTCCGGTTCGGCTGTCGCCGGGCCGCTCGATGCGCTGCCGATTCCGCAAGTCGTCGTGAATCCGCCGACCAACAGCGTATCGATCGGGTTGGCCGCGACCGGCACGTCGCCGCTGGGTTCGGTCACCGTTGCGACGGGTGGGGCCGGCGCGATTCAGACGTCGCTGGGCAATCCGGCGCAGGCGTTGTCGGGCGCGGTGAACGCGCTGCAGGGCGCGCTCGGCGGCGGTGGCGGCGCGGTGACGCCCCTCGCGCCGGTACAAGGCGTGGTGAACCAGGTGACGGGAGCGCTCGGTGGCGGCAACCCGGCCGGTGCGTTGAGCGGCGCGCTGAATACGGCGACGGGGACGTTGAGCAATGCGGTCGGCACGGTGACGGGCGGGCTGGGTAACGTCGGCGGCGGTGCGAATCCGCTGGCGCCGGTTCAAGGTGTCGTCAATCAAGTGACGGGGGCGCTCGGTGGTGGCAACCCGGCCGGCGCGCTGACCGGCGCCCTCGGTACGGTCACGGGTGCGCTGGGTAACGTCGGTGGCGGGTCGAATCCGCTGGCACCGGTTCAAGGTGTCGTCAATCAAGTGACAGGGGCGCTCGGTGGTGGCAACCCGGCCGGCGCGCTGACCGGCGCGCTCAATACGGCGACGGGTACGCTGAGTAACGGAATCGGTACGGTGACGGGCGCACTGGGCAACGTCGGCGGCGGCGCGAATCCGCTGGCGCCGGTTCAGGGCGTGGTGAATCAAGTAACGGGTGCGCTTGGCGGCGGCAACCCGGCCGGCGCACTGACCGGCGCCCTCGGCACGGTGACGGGTGCGCTCGGCAGCGTCGGCGGCGGCAACCCGGCCGGCGCACTGACCGGCGCTCTCGGCACGGTGACGGGTGCGCTCGGCAACGTCGGCGGCGGCAACCCGGCCGGCGCACTGACCGGTGCTCTCGGCACGGTGACGGGTGCACTCGGCAACGTCGGCGGCGGCAACCCGGCCGGCGCGCTGACCGGCGCCCTCGGCACGGTGACGGGTGCGCTCGGCAACGTCGGCGGTGGCAACCCGGCCGGCGCACTGACCGGCGCCCTCGGCACGGTGACGGGTGCACTCGGCAACGTTGGCGGCACGAACCCGCTGGCGCCGATCCAGAACGTCGTCGACCAGGTCACGGGCACGCTGGGCAGCGGCAATCCGGCTGGTGCGCTGAGCAACGCGGTCAATACGATCACGGGTACGCTCGGCAACATCGGTGGCGCGTCGAGCCCGCTGGCCCCGGTGCAAGGCGCCGTCACGCAACTCGCCGGCACGCTCGGCAATGGCAACCCGGCCAGCGCACTGACGGACGCTGTGAACTCGGTGACGGGCGCGCTCGGCAGCCTCGGCGGCACGAACCCGCTGGCGCCGGTACAAGGCGTCGTGAACCAGGTCGTCGGCACGCTATCGGGCGCCGGCGGCGGCAGCCCGATCGCGCCGATCACGAACCTCGTCAGCGGCCTGCAAAACGCGCTGCCGACGGGCGGCAACCCGGCCGGCGCACTGGGCAACGCGGTCAACTCGGTCACGGGCGCACTCGGCAACCTCGGCGGCACGAACCCGCTGGCGCCGCTACAGGGCGTCGTGAACCAGGTCGTCGGCACGCTCGGCGGCAGCAACCCGGCCGGCGCACTGGGCAACGCGGTCAGCTCGGTCACGGGCGCACTCGGCAACCTCGGCGGCACGAACCCGCTGGCCCCGGTACAGGGCGTCGTGAACCAGGTGGTCGGTACGCTCGGCGGCAGCAACCCGGCCGGCGCACTGAGCAACGCGGTCAGTTCGGTGACGGGCGCACTCGGCAGCCTCGGCGGCACGAACCCGCTGGCGCCGGTGCAGGGCGTCGTGAACCAGGTCGTCGGCACCCTGTCGGGCGCAGGCGGCAGCAGCCCGATCGCGCCGATCACGAACCTCGTCAGCGGCCTGACCGGCGGCAGCAACCCGGCCGCCGCGCTGACCGGTGCGCTCGGTTCGGTGACGGGTGCCCTGGCGAACGGTCCGGCGGCCCTCGGGCAGGCGGCCGGCGCGTTGTCGGGCGCGGCCGGTTCGACGGCTGCAGCGGGCGGCAGCCTGCTCGGCTCGGGCGCGAGCGCGGCGGGCAGCACGGCGGGGGCAGCCGGTTCGCTGCTGTCGACGGGCGGCAACGCGACGGCGACGGTCGTCAATGCGGCCGGCACGACGCTGGGCACGGCGCTGGGTTCCACGCCGAGCCTGTCGGTCACGCCGCACTCGGGCAACAACTCGGCGAACAATCCGCTCGCACCGGTGTCGACGCTGCTGCAGGCGGTGACGGGCGCATTGCCGAGGTAACCGGCCGGCGCGCGCGGCGACGGTTCATCGCCTGCCGCGCGCAACGGGTCGCACAACGCGGCATGACAGCAATGTCATGCCGCGTTTTTTTTGGGTTCCCGGTCTGTCTCACGGGAGGAATGGCACTGAATTGCGGGGCGGAATGGAATAACCGGCCGGATTCGTCCGTTTACTTACCGAGTCGCGGCGCAGCCGGACAGCGGGATAATGGTCATGACGTAGTCGACGTCCCGTCCGGCGCCGCCGTGCCGCGATGCCATGCCAAGGAGAACGGGAATGAAGACGATGCTGTTCGCCATCGCGCTGATGGCCGCGATCGTGCGGCCCGCGGCCGCCGAGCCGCCGCAGGCCGGTGACGGGAAACTGGTCGACGAAGATCACATGACGCTGTACGTGTTCGATCACGACGCGCCGGGCAAGAGCACGTGCACCGGCACCTGCGCGGCCAACTGGCCGCCTGCGCTCGCCGACGGATACGACAAGGCGTCGGGCGCACTGAGCCTCGTCACGCGCGACGACGGCAAGAAGCAATGGGCGTACCGCGGCCGTCCGCTGTACCGCTGGAAGATGGACCACAAGGCCGGTGACGCGGGCGGTGACGGCGTCGGCGGCATGTGGCACGTCGCGCGCCCATGAGAACGGACTGACGGGCTGACGGCGCGGCGACGCGCAAGGCATCCGGATGAGCTACGAATCGGACCTGCTGGTGTGGCTGCCGCATCTCACCCGTTATGCGCGCGCGCTGACGGGCGATCGGGCCTGGGCGGACGATCTCGTGCAGGACACGCTGGAACGCGCGCTGAACCGGCCGCCGCGTGACGGCGGCAACCTGCGCGCGTGGCTGCTGACGCTGCTGCGCCACCGCTTCATCGACCAGTTGCGCGCGCGGCGCGAGATCGCGGTCGACGATGCGACCGCGCCGTGGCAGACGATGGCCGCGCCGAACGACGAGATCGGCGGCCTGCTGCTGCGCGACGTGCAGCGCGCGCTGTACCGGCTGCCGGTCGAGCAGCGCGAGGTGCTGCTGCTGGTGGCGCTCGAGGAGCTGAGTTACCGCGACGCCGCACAGGTGCTCGGCGTGCCGGTGGGGACTGTGATGTCGCGGCTGTCACGGGCGCGTGAACAGATGCGTGCGCTGTTGTCCGGCGAGCCGCCGGCGCACGGCGCGGCCGCGTTACGGGTGATCGGGAAGACATGATGGACGACGACGATCCGCGCAAACCTTCGAACGATCGGGACGATGCCGTGTCGGCCCAGCTGCTGTCGGCGCTGCTCGACGGCGAGCTGTCCGGGCAGGAGCGCCGCGAGGTGCTCGAGCGGCTGCGGTCCGATCCGCGGGAGGCCGACCGGTTCGCGCATTACGGCGCGCAGCGCGATGCGTTGCACGCGCTGTTCCCGCTGCCGGCTGCCGCACCCGCGCTGTTCGTGCAGCGGCGCGCGCCGCGCTGGCGTGGCCTTGCCTATGCGTTCGCGGGGCTGGCGGCCGGGCTGGTGATCGGCATCGCGCTGCACGCGGGCTGGACGACGTTCGGCGCCGAGCCGGCATTCGCCGCACGCGCGGACGTCGCTTACGCCGTGTACGCGGCCGAGCGGGAGCATCCGGTCGAGGTCGACGCACGCGATCCGGCGCGCCTTGCCGCGTGGCTGTCCGCGCATCTCGGGCGGCCCGTGCGCGCGCCGTCGCTCGACGAATACGGCTATGCATTGCTGGGCGGCCGGCTGCTGCCGGGCGACGCGGGGCCGGCGGCGCAACTCATGTACCAGCGCGCGGACGGCAAGCGCGTGACGCTCTACATGACGGCCTACGACGCGCGGCGCTTCGCGCCCCAGGCGATGTCGGCCGACGGCCGCCATACGTATTTCTGGTCGGATCGCGGCATGGGTTTTGCGCTCTCCGGGCGCGCCGACGAACGACGCCTGCGCGAACTCGCGATCGAGGCATGCGGCGCGCTCGGCGGGCCGACCGACGCGTGGAAGGGGTGATGCACGCGGCATCCGCAGGGAGCCAATGATGAACGCAAAGGTGGCGATGGTGACGGTGGCGCTCGCGGCATGCGCCGGGCTCGCGCGGGCGGACGGCGATGCCCCGGTGCGCGTGCCGGTCGACGCCGACGGCGTGCAGCGGGTGGCGATCGTCGGCGGCAGCTATTTCTTTCGCCCGAACCACGTGATCGTCCGCGCGCACGTGCCGGTGGAACTGACCGTATCGGCCGAACCGGGCGTCGTGCCGCACAGTTTCGCGATCGACGCGCCGCAGGCCGGCATCGCGGTGCGCACCGAACTCGGCACGACGCCGCGCACGTTGCGCTTCACGCCAACGACGCCCGGCCGCTTCGCCTACTATTGCACGCATCGGCTGCTGTTCTTGCGCAGTCATCGCGAGCGCGGAATGGAAGGCGTGCTCGACGTCGAGGCGGCGCCGTGATCGCCGCGTTGCTGGCCGCGAGCCTGATAGGAGCGAGCATGACAGCCGATCCCGTGACCGTCGCGCAGACGCATTTCGACCAGGTCCACTCGTACCGCGCGACGATCCGCTCGTCGGCGCGAAGCGGCGAGCACGCCGAATTCCACTATGCGTACCTGAAACCCGGTTTCGTCCGGATGGACTTCGTGTCGCCGCATCACGGCGCGGTGCTCGCGTACGATCCCGGCGACGGCAAGGTCCGGCTGCGCCCGTTCGGCGAGCATGCGCTGCCCGCGTTGACGCTGTCGCCGTCCAATCCGCTCCTGCGCAATCGCAGCGGCCATCGCGTCGACCGGTCGGACGTCGGCGTGCTGCTGCGCAACGTGCATGCGCTGCAGCAGGGCGGTGCGACGGTGACGGAGGGCCAGGAAACCGTCGGCGGCCGCACCACGCTGCGCGTGTCGGTGACGGGCGCACCCGCGCACGTGGTCGACGGCGTGCATCGCTATCGTCTGTGGCTGGACACCGAGGACGGCTTTCCGCTGAAGGTGGTCAGCTTCGCGGACGACGACGGCGCGCCGCTCGAGACGGTCACGCTCGACGACGTCGAGATCGACGTCGCGTTTCCCGCCCGCTTTTTCTCCCCCTGATTCCTGATCCCGACGACTCATGCCGGAGGCAGCATGGCGGAATACCGGTTTTCGACGACGTGGCGCGTGGACGCGCCGCTCGCGGCGGTCTGGGACGCGATCTACCAGGTCGATCGCTGGCCCGACTGGTGGAAGAGCGCCGTGCGGACCGTCGAGATCGAACCCGGCGATGCGCGCGGCGTCGGCGCGCTGCAGCGCTACACGTGGAAAGGCGCGTTGCCGTACCGGCTGACCTTCGACATGCGCGTGCTGCGCGTCGAGCGGCTGCATGCGCTCGAAGGCCGCGCGAGCGGCGCGATCGAAGGCGACGGCTGCTGGTCGTTCGCCGGCGACGGCACGCGCACCGTCGTGCGTTACGACTGGCACATCCGCACGCGCGAGCGCTGGATGAACTGGCTGGAGCCGGTCGCGCGCCCGCTGTTCGCCTGGAATCACGACGTCGTGATGCGCGAAGGCGCGAAAGGGCTCGCGCGCCGGCTGGGCGCGACGGTCGAGACCGACGGCCGGACGTTCCAGCCGGTCGCCGGCTGTCCGGACATGTGACGATCTCGCGGTCTGTCCCGGCCTCGTTGGCGTCCGAGCGGCCCTTTTCATGCGATACCGGACGACCGCGGGAACTCGGTGCCTGCCCCGTGTCAAATTGGGGCGATGGTCGGGATATCCCGTATCCTCGTCCGCTCCCGGTGTGCGAGGTTGATGTGTATGTGATTGTTTTGAATGGCCTTTTTTGATTTATCCCCGTTTTTCCGCCGTTCCGCCCCGCACGAAAAAACCTCCCGCTCCCCTTCTTGAATTTGTCAAAACCCGTCCATATAATTAGCACTCGCTGCACGAGAGTGCTAACAATTCTCTGCCGGGCGACCCGCCGGGCAGATTCCCTAAGCGTTCTTCAATCTCAGTCAAGAGAGGAGTGAATATGAACCTTCGTCCTTTGCACGATCGCGTGATCGTCAAGCGCCTGGATCAGGAAACCAAGACCGCCTCGGGCATCGTGATCCCCGAAGCTGCTGCTGAGAAGCCGGATCAAGGCGAGATCCTCGCGGTCGGCCCGGGCAAGCGCGACGACAAGGGCGCGGCGATCGCGCTCGACGTGAAGGTCGGCGATCGCGTGCTGTTCGGCAAGTACGCTGGTCAGACCGTCAAGGTCGACGGCCAGGAACTGCTGGTCATGCGCGAAGAAGACATCATGGCCGTGGTCAACGCGCAGTAAGCGTCCACCGACGGTACATATTCCCAAGAATTCAAGGAGTTAGAAGATGGCAGCTAAAGACGTCGTATTCGGCGATTCCGCCCGTTCGAAGATGGTCGAAGGCGTGAACATTCTCGCCAACGCAGTCAAGGTCACGCTGGGTCCGAAGGGCCGCAACGTCGTGCTCGAGCGCAGCTTCGGCGGCCCGACGGTCACCAAGGACGGTGTGTCGGTCGCGAAGGAAATCGAGCTGAAGGACAAGCTCCAGAACATGGGCGCGCAAATGGTCAAGGAAGTCGCTTCCAAGACCAGCGACAACGCAGGCGACGGCACGACGACGGCAACCGTCCTCGCGCAATCGATCGTTCGCGAAGGCATGAAGTACGTCGCATCGGGCATGAACCCGATGGACCTGAAGCGCGGCATCGACAAGGCAGTCGCAGCGGCTGTCGAAGAGCTGAAGAAGATCAGCAAGCCGTGCACGACGAACAAGGAAATCGCACAGGTCGGCTCGATCTCGGCGAACAGCGACACGTCGATCGGCGATCGCATCGCTGAAGCGATGGACAAGGTCGGCAAGGAAGGCGTGATCACCGTCGAAGACGGCAAGTCGCTGGCTGACGAACTCGACGTCGTCGAAGGCATGCAGTTCGACCGCGGCTACCTGTCGCCGTACTTCATCAACAACCCGGACAAGCAAGTCGCCGTCCTCGACAACCCGTTCGTGCTGCTGCACGACAAGAAGGTGTCGAACATCCGTGATCTGCTGCCGGTGCTCGAGCAAGTCGCGAAGGCTGGCCGTCCGCTGCTGATCATCGCAGAAGACGTCGAAGGCGAAGCGCTCGCAACGCTGGTCGTCAACAACATCCGCGGCATCCTGAAGACCGTTGCGGTCAAGGCGCCGGGCTTCGGCGATCGTCGCAAGGCGATGCTGGAAGACATCGCGATCCTGACCGGCGGTCAAGTCGTCGCGGAAGAAACCGGCCTGACGCTCGAGAAGGCAACGCTGGCAGAACTGGGCCAGGCGAAGCGCATCGAAGTGGGCAAGGAAAACACGACGATCATCGACGGCGCAGGCGAAGCCGTGAACATCGAAGCGCGCGTCAAGCAAGTTCGCACGCAAATCGAAGAAGCGACGTCGGACTACGACCGTGAAAAGCTGCAAGAGCGCGTGGCCAAGCTGGCCGGCGGCGTGGCAGTGATCAAGGTCGGTGCTGCGACCGAAGTCGAAATGAAGGAAAAGAAGGCACGTGTCGAAGACGCACTGCACGCAACGCGCGCAGCTGTGGAAGAAGGCATCGTGGCAGGCGGCGGCGTTGCGCTGATCCGCGCTCGCACCGCGATCGCAGGCCTGACCGGCGCGAACGCCGACCAGAACGCCGGCATCAAGATCGTGCTGCGCGCAATGGAAGAGCCACTGCGCCAGATCGTCACGAACGGCGGCGAAGAAGCGAGCGTCGTGGTGGCGGCAGTGGCTGCAGGCACGGGCAACTACGGCTACAACGCAGCAACGGGCGAGTACGTCGACATGGTTGAAGCCGGCGTCGTCGACCCGACCAAGGTCACGCGCACCGCGCTGCAGAACGCAGCTTCGGTTGCAGGCCTGCTGCTGACGACGGACGCAGCTGTCGCAGAACTGCCGAAGGAAGACGCACCGATGCCGGGCGGCATGCCGGGCGGCATGGGCGGCATGGGCATGGACATGTAATCGACTTCGGTCGATGGTGTCCGGGGCGCGCAGCGATGCGCGCTCCAGCCAAAGAAAAAGACCCGCAGCGATGCGGGTCTTTTTTTATGTGCGCGCAAAAAGGGGCGGACATTCGCGGGCGGACCTGCCGCCCCCGCGCGAGGGTGAGCCACGTGCAACGGCGGCGCGGGGCCGCCGTGCGGGTTCAATGCCGGGCGATCCGCGGGGAGGTTTTGCTGCTTTCCGTCACCGGGCGTCCGCCTTCCTCATCGTTGCTGCGGGCCCAGAAGAACCGGTCGGGCAGGTACGCGCCCATGCCGGGCCGGAACGCGTCGCGCACGGCCTGGTACAGGTATTCCTGCGCCTCGCGCACCGCTTCGGGCGGTTCCTGGCCATTCGCGAGCAGGGCCGCGATCGCCGCGCCGAGCGTATCGGTGATGCCCATCAACCGGTGCGGCGAACGATCCCACATGTCCTCGCGAAGCTGGCCTTCCTCGCCGTACAGCGTGTTGACGAGCCGGTGCGAGCCCGTCTCCGACGACAGGATGTACTCGCAGCCCTGCGACAGCAGGTGCGACACGGCCGCGTCGAGATTCGGCGCCTCGGCATCGCCGTCCGGCTGCGCGAGCGCGATCAGCGTCGCGTGGTCGGCGACCAGCAGCGTCGTCTGCGGCGCGAGCAGGTCGGCGATCGATTCGCGCAGGTCGTCGGCGGCGAGCACGTGCTCGTCGTCGAGCGTGAAGTCCGGCGCGAGCACGAGCGGCACGCCGTCGTAGTCGGCGACCACTTCGGCGATCGCGCTCACGACTTCCGCGCGCGTCGCCGCGCCGATCTTGAACGCGGCGACCGGCATGTCCTCGAGCAGCATGCGCGCCTGGGCGGCGACGACATCGGGATCGAGACCGGTCACTTCGTCGCAGGCGGCCGAGTCGCGCACGGTATAGCCCGTCAGGACGGACACGCCGTGGCAGCCCATGCTCGCCAGTGTCATCAGATCGGCTTGGAGGCCGGAGCCGCCGGTGGGATCGGACAGGCCGAAGGTGAGGACGATCGGAGGGGCGTTGCTGGACATGTAAAAATGGGGCAAGAAAAAAACGGGGAAGCGACGGAACTGCGGACGGCGAGGCGAAGTGGGCGTTTGGGCCCTGTGTTGCCCGGCAGGCCGCACTTTCCAGCCATTATGCGGCGGAATCCGGCCCGCACGACGGATTTTTTAGCGCAGCGCAACGTAGTCGCCGTACTCCAGCGCGATTGCTAGGCAGTCCGGCCCCGACACGGTACCATCATGGCTCCCGAATTTACCGACTTTTCCCGACGCGGCTTAAGATGGAATACAAGAGCTGGATGTGCCTGATTTGTGGCTGGATTTATGACGAAGAAGCCGGGCTGCCCGAAGAGGGCATCGCCCCGGGCACGCGCTGGGAAGACGTCCCGATCAACTGGACGTGCCCCGAATGCGGCGCTCGCAAGGAAGACTTCGAGATGGTCCAGATCTGACCGGACCCTTGGCCAACGGACACCCGGCTGCGGCCTCGCGGTTGCCCGGTGCTTGCGCGCCGAGGCCGGCGCGAGCGACTTGACGATGACAGGCGCGCGTGTCCATGACGGCCGATCCGGCGAACGTTCCCCACCCTGACGCATTACCCAACCCGCGCGGCGGGGCCGTGCGCGCGGCCGACGCGTGGCTCGCGGCGGCCGCCGACGCATTCGAGCGTCGCGACGACGCGGCCGCGCCGCTGTCGGCCGCTGCCGCCGTGCTGGCGGAGGCCGGCTGGCTGCCGGCTGCCCGATTCGCGGGGCAACTCGCCGCCGCGGCGCCGCTGGTCGCCGCCGAACCGGCTTGCGCCGCCTGGCGCCTCGCGTTGCGCGATTTCAGCGCGGCGGTCGGGCGCCACAATCTTCGCGAGCTGGCCTGCTCGCCCGTCCTGTTCGACCATTTCCGTGCGCTGCGTGCGCAAAGCTCGGCCGACCTGCACGCGAGCGTGCCGCTCGACACGCTGGCACTCGTCGGGCGCGCGACGCCGCCGGCGACGCTGCGCGCGTTGCCCGACGCATTCGCGAGCCGCGCGCGGGCCCGTTACGAGCAGGCGCTGCTCGGCGTGCTGCGCGCGCCGCACGGCACGCCGGACGCGGCGCTCGACGAGCTCGACACGACCCTGACCGCGCTGGCCGACGACGCGCCGTACGACTTCTGGCGGCTCGCCGCCGCGTGCCTGCGCGCGCTGCGCGCGAGCGCCGCGCCCGAACTGAAGCGTTTCCTCGCACGGACCAACCTGCTGCTCGGCGAGCACGCGCAGGGCAGGCGCCGCGCGCCGCCGGCGCTCGTGCGCGAGACGGTTGCGTTGCTGTGGCGCGATTTCGCGCTGTTCGGCGCGGCCGCGGAAGACGTCGCGCTCGTCGACGTGCTGCACGACTATGGGCTGACCGTGGACTGGCACGTCGCCGGCACGCCCGCGTCCGAGGCGCTGTGGGAAGCCGGCGCGGCGCAGGCCGAGCATGAGGCGGTCGCGGCGGCGCCCACCCGCATGCTCGGCGTCGTGACCGTCAACGCGCACGCGTATGAGGATTTCCTGCAGACGGCCGACGCGTCGATGGCCGATCTGGCCGTCGATGCGGCCACGGCCGATGCGGGGGCCGCATGGCGCGCGTCCGCGGCCGCCTACCGGGTCGGTACGGCCGCATGCGCGCTCGGGCTCGGTCACGCGGCGCTGCTGGCCGACACGCTCGGGCTCGCGTGGCGCCGTGCCGCACACGGCCTGCCGCTCGCCGACGGCGGGCTCGACGCGCACGGCCGGGCATCCGACCTGCTGCGCGGCGCGCTGCTGAAGATCGCCGCGGGGGTGGCGCCGCCGGACCTGACCGCGGCGTCCGAGGCGCTCGGCGCGGCGCTTGCCCCGAGCTGACGCGCAACGGGGCGCGACCGCGGCGGCAGCCCTTGCCACGCGGGCCGGCAACACGCTGCCGACAGCGCCCGCGCGCGTGTTAGAGTGCCATGTGATCCGCGCGCGTCGTTGCCAGCGTCGTGCGGCGTTGCTTGTTGATCGCGGCCCGGTCAGGCCGCGGCGTCTTTGCTAAAATTCAAACCATGTCAAAGCCTTCCGATCGCATCAATCTCACCAACCAGTTCCTGATCGCCATGCCGAACATGGCGGATCCGACGTTTTCAGGAACGGTGGTCTATCTTTGCGATCACAGCGAGCGCGGTGCGCTCGGCCTCGTCATCAATCGGCCCACCGACATCGACCTCGAATCGCTGTTCAGCCGCATCGACCTGAAGCTCGACATCGAGCCGCTGCTGCACATTCCCGTGTACTTCGGCGGCCCGGTCCAGACCGAGCGCGGCTTCGTGCTGCACGAGCCGGTCGAGGGCGCGAACTACAACTCGTCCATGTCGGTCGAGGGCGGGCTCGAGATGACGACGTCGAAGGACGTGCTCGAGGCGGTCGCGACGGGCACCGGCCCGAAGCGCTTCCTGCTGACGCTCGGCCATGCCGGGTGGGGCGCCGGGCAGCTCGAGGAAGAAATTTCCCGCAACGGCTGGCTGACGGTCGCCGCCGATCCGCGCATCGTGTTCGACACGCCGGCCGAGGAGCGTTTCGAAGCCGCACTTGGCCTGCTCGGCGTCAGCTCGTCGATGCTGTCCGGCGAAGCAGGGCACGCATGAGCGGCGCGAGCGCGCGCGATGCGACGCTCCTGGCGTTCGATTACGGCGAGAAGCGGATCGGCGTCGCGATCGGCAATGCGCTGACGCGCTCGGCCCGCGCCCTCGTCGTGATTCCCAACCTGAACCGCGAGCACCGCTTCAAGGCGGTCGGCGAACTGCTGGCCGAATGGCGGCCGGACGCGCTCGTCGTCGGCCTGCCGATGCATCCGGACGGCACGCCGCACGACATGACGCAGCAGGCGAAGCGTTTCGGCAACCAGCTGAACGGCCGCTTCGGGCTGCCCGTCACGTGGGTCGACGAACGCTATTCGTCGGTCGAGGCCGAGGCCGGGCTGCGCGAGCGCAACGTGCGCGGGCGCGCACGCGCCGAGATACTCGATGCCGAGGCCGCGCGCGTGATCCTTCAACAGTATCTCGATCAATTGTCCGACCATGAGCACCATTGATGCCGACGCGCTCTACTGCGTCCTGCTCGACCAGATCCGCGACGCATACGGCACGGCCTTCGCCGAGCCGGGCGGCCCGCGGCTCGCCGGCATTCACAGCGGCGGCGCCTGGCTCGCCGAGCGCCTCGCGCGCGATCTCGGCGCGCCGGGATTCGGCGTCGTGAACGTCGCGCTGCATCGCGACGACTACGCGAAGAAGGGGCTGCACAGCCAGGCGAGCCCCACGTCGCTGCCGTTCGAGGTCGACGGCGCGCGCATCGTGCTCGTCGACGACGTGCTGTACACCGGCCGCACCGTGCGCGCCGCGCTCAACGAACTGTTCGACTACGGCCGTCCGGCCGCGGTCGAGCTTGCGGTGCTCGCCGATCGCGGCGGCCGCGAACTGCCGGTCGCCGCGCGTTTCGCGGGCGGCACCCTCGACGTGCCGGCCGATGCGACGCTCGTGCTCGCGCGCGACGAAGCCGCGCAGCTCACGCTGCGCATCGAGGCCCACGGCGCCTGAGCGAACCGCGCAACCGTATCCCGGGCCGCCGGTTCGTACCGCGGCCCGTTTGCATAGTTGGAATCACGCACACCATGACCACCGACACCACTGGCCGCACCGGCAATCCCGCCGCGGCCGCGAGCCCCGAGCGGTTCCGCTACGGTTTCCTGAAGGGCAACCCGCAGCTCACGAAAAACGGCGAGTTGAAACACCTGCTGTCGATCGAGGGCCTGCCGCGCTCGATCGTCAACCACATCCTCGACACGGCCGAGCAGTTCGTCAGCGTGACGGACCGCGAGGTGAAGAAGGTGCCGCTCCTGCGCGGCAAGTCGGTATTCAACCTGTTCTTCGAGAACTCGACGCGCACGCGCACGACCTTCGAGATCGCCGCGACGCGCCTGTCGGCCGACGTGCTGAACCTGAACATCAACGCGTCGTCGACGAGCAAGGGCGAGTCGCTGCTCGACACGATCAACAACCTGTCGGCGATGCATGCCGACCTGTTCGTCGTGCGCCATGCGTCGAGCGGCGCGCCGTACCTGATCGCCGAGCACTGCGCGCCGCACGTGCACGTGATCAACGCGGGCGACGGCCGGCACGCGCACCCGACGCAGGGCCTGCTCGACATGTACACGATCCGTCACTACAAGCGCGACTTCACGAAGCTGCGCGTGGCGATCGTCGGCGACATCCTGCATTCGCGCGTCGCGCGCTCGGACATCCACGCACTCACCACGCTCGGCGTGCCGGAAGTGCGCGCGATCGGCCCGCGCACGCTGCTGCCGGGCGGCCTCGAGCAGATGGGCGTGAAGGTGTTCCACAACCTCGACGAAGGCCTGAAGGGCGTCGACGTGATCATCATGCTGCGCCTGCAGAACGAGCGGATGAGCGGCGCGCTGCTGCCGTCCGCGCAGGAATATTTCAAGACGTGGGGCCTGACGCCCGAGCGCCTCGCGCTCGCCGCACCCGACGCGATCGTGATGCACCCGGGCCCGATGAACCGCGGCGTCGAGATCGACTCGCAGGTCGCCGACGGCCCGCAGTCGGTGATCCTCAACCAGGTCACGTTCGGTATCGCCGTGCGGATGGCGGTGATGGGCATCGTCGCCGGCAACAGCGACTGAGCCCGCTTTCGCGCATCCTTATTCACGCAATCAACGCATTTACAGACAGCGCATGAAGATTCATATCAAAGGCGGCACGCTGATCGACCCGGTCGCCGGCACCGAGCGGCAGGCCGACGTATTCGTCGCGGACGGCAAGATCGCCGCGCTCGCGGCAGCAGGTACGGCGCCGGCCGGTTTCGACGCGGACAAGACGATCGACGCGTCGGGCCTGATCGTCGCGCCCGGTCTCGTCGACCTGTGCGCGCGGCTGCGCGAGCCCGGCTACGAGCACAAGGCGACGCTCGCGTCCGAGATGGCCGCGGCCGTCGCGGGCGGCGTGACGACCCTCGTGTGCCCGCCGGACACCGACCCCGTGCTCGACGAGCCGGGCCTCGTCGAGATGCTCAAGTTCCGTGCCCGCAACCTGCGCCAGGCGAACGTCCATCCGCTCGGCGCGCTCACCGTCGGCCTCAAGGGCGAAGTGATCACCGAGATGGTCGCGCTGACCGAATCGGGCTGCGTCGGCTTCACGCATGCGAACGTGCCGGTGCGCGACACGCAGGTGCTGCTGCGCGCGCTGCAATACGCGAGCACCTACGGCTACACGACGTGGCTGCGGCCGCTCGACGCGTTCATCGGCCGCGGCGGCGTCGCCGCGAGCGGCGCGCTCGCGTCGCGGCTCGGGCTGTCCGGCGTGCCGGTCGCGGCAGAGACGATCGCGCTGCACACGATCTTCGAACTGATGCGCGTGACGGGCGCGCGCGTGCACCTTGCGCGCCTGTCGTCCGCGGCCGGCCTTGCGCTCGTGCGCGCGGCGAAGGCCGAGGGGCTGCCCGTGACGTGCGACGTCGGCGTGAACCACCTGCACCTGATCGACGTCGACATCGGCTACTTCGATTCGCAGTTCCGGCTCGATCCGCCGCTGCGCGGCGAGCGCGATCGCGAAGCGATCCGCGCGGCGCTCGCCGACGGCACGATCGATGCGATCTGTTCCGATCACACGCCGGTAGACGACGACGAGAAGCTGCTGCCGTTCGCCGAAGCGACGCCGGGCGCGACGGGGCTCGAACTGCTGCTGTCGCTCACGGTGAAGTGGGCCGATGAAACGAACACGCCGCTCGCGCAGGCGCTGCGCCGCATCACGGCCGCGCCGGCCGACGTGCTGCAGTTGCCGGCAGGCCGCCTGGCCGAAGGCGGCGCGGCCGACCTGTGCGTGTTCGACCCGCGCGCGCACTGGCGCGTCGAGCCGCGCGTGCTGAAGAGCCAGGGCCACAACTCGCCGTTCCTCGGCTACGAACTGCCGGCCTGCGTGCGTGCGACGCTCGTGGCGGGGCAGGTCGCGTTCGAGCGTCACTGAACCCAGCCGGATCTTCGCCATGACCGCTCTTCGCAAGCTGCGTCTCGTCTTTCACCTGCTGCGCGGTATGGCGATCGTCGCGCTGCGCTTTTCGCATGTCGGCCCCGCGCGGCGCCTCGAACTCACGCGCCGCTGGTCGCTCAAGCTGCTGCGGATCTGCGGGATGCGCCTCGTCGTCCACAACGACGGGGCGCGTCTCGACGCGGGGGCGCTCGTCGTCGGCAACCACGTGTCGTGGCTGGACATCTACACCGTCAACGCGTGGCGGCCGACGCCGTTCGTGTCGAAGGCCGAGGTGCGGCAATGGCCGGTGGTCGGCTGGCTGGCGGAGAAGCTCGACACCGTGTTCCTGCAGCGCGAGAAGCGCACCGAGGCGATGCGGGTCATGCACGAGATGGCCGACCGGTTGCGCAACGGCGGTGTGATGTGTGTGTTTCCGGAGGGCACGACGTCGGACGGGCAGGCGCTGCTGCCGTTCCACGCGAACCTGTTTCAGGCCGCGGTGTCGGCCGGCTGCGCGGTGCAGCCGATCTGCCTCATGTACGAGGACGCGCAGCGGCGGCAGTCGGTCGCGCCGGCCTATACGGGCGAACTGTCGCTCGGGACGTCGCTCGACATGGTGCTGCGCGGCGGCCCGCTCGTCGCGCATCTCTACGTGTGCGAGCCAATCGCGCCGGGCGGTGATCGGCGCACGACGTCGGCGGCGGCCCGCGATGCGATCGCCGCCGCGCTGGCGACGTTGCAGGAGAAGGTCGGCAAGCCGTCGGCCGAGTCGCTCGCGGAGCTGCAGAAGCATGCATATCCGGCGACCGAGCTCGGTGGCGGTGCGGCGGGTGAGGCGGCGGCCGAGGAGCCGGTGCCGGGGCGGGAGGGGTGATGCTTCATTCCGCCCGCACGCCGCGCGTGCGGGTCATTCGCCGCCCGGCGTGCGGCACGCGTCGCACTGCACCTGCGTGACCGTACGCTGTGCCGGGTCGGCCGTCAGTCGCACGGCCGACAGCTGATTTCCCCATACGCACCCCGAATCGAGCGCGACGACGTTGTCGCGCAGCATCAGGCCGAGCGCGGCCCAGTGCCCGAACACGACCGTTACGTTTTCGGTGCGGCGCGCCGGTACGTCGAACCACGGCAGGTAGCCCGGTGGCGCGCTGTCGGGGCCGCCGTTCGCCTTGAACTCCATCGCGCCATCGGGCGTGCAGAACCGCAAGCGCGTGAACGCGTTGAACGCGACGCGCATCCGGTCGCGTTTTTTCAGGTTCGGACTCCATTGATTCGGTTCGTTGCCGTACAGGCCTTGAAGCGTGTCGCGCCAGTCGGGGGCGCGCAGTGCGCGCTGGAGTTCGTCCGCGAGTTCGAGCGCGAGCGATGTGTCCCATTGCGGCAGTACGCCCGCGTGCACGAGCAGCATGTCGTTTTCGAAGTGCGCGAACGGGCGGTGGCGGACCCAGTCCAGCAGCGCGTCGGCGTCGGGTGCGTCGAGGATTTCGCCGATCGTGTCGCCCGGGCGTTCGGTGCGGATGCCGGCTGACACCGCGAGCAGATGGAGGTCGTGGTTGCCGAGCACGACGGTCGCGCGCGGGCCGAGGTCGACCAGCGCGCGCAGCGCGGCGAGGGAGTCGGGGCCGCGGTTGACGATGTCGCCGGCGATCCATAGCGGGGTGTCGGCGGGGGCTGAAAGCTTTTCGGACAGCGACTGGAAAGCTGAATGACAGCCTTGGATGTCGCCGATGGCGATGGGGGGGCGGGTCATGAGAGGCAGTTGTTACAGGTCTTGACACTGGATGGGAAAAGGCGCACTGCGGAAGCGCGCCCATGCACAATATTGTGCCAGTTTAACGTATTGATTTAAAACATAATTTCATGCGTTCTGCCGATGCGGACCACTGTTTCAAGTTGTTAGCAGCGTGGCTTTTGCGGAGGCTTGCTTCCTATAATTGCGGCTTCCTCGACAGAATTAGCATTTCATGACTTTGACGGTCACGGTGAGAAGTTAGAATTCCCGCCTTGAGCGACGCGTACATCGATGCCGTCGCTGTTCGAAATGATGGCGGCTCGTACTTGAGGCCTGCCGTGTATGACTAGAGGGAGCCTCATGATCCTGGTGACGGGGGGCGCGGGTTTTATCGGCGCCAATTTTGTACTCGACTGGCTGCGTCAATCCGACGAGGCCGTGCTCAATGTCGACAAGTTGACCTACGCCGGCAATCGTCGCACGCTGCAGTCGCTGGACGGGAACCCGGAACACGTGTTCGTACGGGCCGATATTTGCGACCGGGCAGCACTCGATGCGCTGTTCGCGCACCACAAGCCTCGCGCAGTCCTGCATTTCGCTGCGGAAAGCCACGTCGATCGCTCGATTCACGGGCCGGCGGATTTTGTTCAGACCAATGTGGTGGGCACGTTCACGCTGCTCGAAGCCGCACGGACATACTGGAACGGCCTCGGCGAAGCGGACAAATTGGCCTTTCGTTTTCTGCACGTATCGACGGATGAAGTGTTCGGCTCGTTGTCGGCGACTGATCCGCAGTTCTCGGAAACCACGCCGTATGCGCCGAACAGTCCTTATTCGGCGACCAAGGCCGGCTCCGATCATCTTGTGCGCGCCTATCATCATACGTACGGCCTGCCCACGCTCACCACGAACTGCTCGAACAATTACGGCCCGTACCAGTTCCCCGAGAAACTCATTCCGCTGATGATTGCCAATGCGCTCGCCGGCAAGCCGCTGCCCGTCTACGGCGACGGGCAGAACGTGCGCGACTGGCTGTATGTCGGCGACCACTGCAGCGCGATTCGTGAAGTGCTCGCGCGCGGCGAGCCCGGCGAGACGTACAACGTCGGCGGCTGGAACGAGAAGAAGAACCTCGAGGTCGTGCATACGCTGTGCGATTTGCTCGATCAGGCGCGTCCGAAGGCAACCGGTTCGTACCGTGATCAGATCACCTACGTGACGGACCGTCCCGGCCATGATCGTCGTTATGCGATCGATGCGCGCAAGCTCGAGCGCGATCTCGGCTGGAAGCCCGCCGAGACGTTCGAGACCGGTCTCGCGAAGACGGTGCGCTGGTATCTCGACAACCAGGTATGGGTCGACGAGGTGGCCTCGGGCGAATACCTCAAGTGGGTTGAAACCAACTACGCGGAACGCGCGTAAGGGGAACGGACATGGCGCGCAAGGGCATCATTCTCGCCGGCGGTTCCGGCACGCGACTGTATCCGGTCACGCACGTCGTATCGAAGCAGCTCCTGCCGGTGTACGACAAGCCGATGATTTACTACCCGCTTTCAACACTGATGGTCGCGGGCATCCGCGATGTGCTGATCATCTCGACCCCGCAGGATACGCCGCGCTTCGAAGCCATGCTCGGCGACGGCAGCCAGTGGGGGATGAACATCCAGTATGCGGTGCAGCCGTCACCGGACGGCCTTGCGCAGGCTTTCATCATCGGCCGGGATTTCGTCGGTAACGATCCTTCGGCGCTCATCCTCGGCGACAACATCTTTTACGGGCACGATCTCGCGAAGCAACTCGAGCGCGCATATGCGGCCGAGGCCGGGGCTACGGTGTTTGCCTACCACGTGCACGATCCCGAGCGTTATGGCGTCGTCGAATTCGATGCGTCGTTCCGTGCATTGTCGATCGAGGAGAAGCCCGCGAAACCGCGTTCGAACTACGCGGTCACGGGGCTGTATTTCTACGACAACCGCGTGTGCGACATCGCCGCCGACATCAAGCCGTCGGCGCGCGGCGAGCTGGAAATTACCGACATCAACTCGCGATATCTCGCGGATGGTGCGCTGAACGTCGAAATCATGGGGCGCGGTTACGCATGGCTCGACACGGGTACCCACGATTCGCTGATCGAAGCGGCAAGCTTCATCGCGACATTGCAGAAGCGGCAGGGACTGGTCGTTGCATGCCCTGAAGAGATTGCGTACCGCAGGCACTGGATCGACGCGGAGCAGGTGCTGAAGCTGGCGCAACCGCTGTCGAAGAACGCTTACGGGCAGTACCTCAGGAACCTTCTCACGAATCAGGTCGCATGGCTATCCAGGTAACGGCAACGGCGCTGCCCGAAGTCAAGATCATCGAACCGAAGGTGTTCGGCGACGCGCGAGGGTATTTCTACGAGAGCTTCAACGAGCGCGAATTCGCGGAGCAGATCGGGCCACGCATCGAGTTCGTTCAAGACAATCATTCGCGTTCGACGAAGGGCGTGTTGCGCGGGCTTCACTATCAGATCGAGCACGCGCAAGGGAAGCTTGTGCGTGTGGTGGAAGGTAAGGTATTCGATGTCGCGGTCGATATCCGGCGCAGTTCGTCGAACTTCGGCAAGTGGGTTGGCGTGATGCTGTCGGCGGACAACCATCGCCAGCTTTGGGTGCCGCCCGGCTTCGCGCACGGCTTCGTTGTGCTATCGGCGGCAGCGCAGTTCCTTTACAAGACGACTGATTACTGGTTCGCCGAGCACGAGCGCTGCATTGTATGGAACGATGCGGAGATCGGCATCGAGTGGCCCATCGATGGCGAGCCGCTACTGGCAGCGAAAGATGCGGCGGGCAAATGTCTGAGCGAGGCCGAAGTCTATGCGTGAGGGCCACATGCGTCCTGCCCCGACCATTCTCGTGACGGGTGTCAACGGGCAAGTGGGATTCGAACTATTGCGTACGCTGCAGGGGCTCGGCCATGTGGTGGCGTGCGACCGGACGATGCTCGATTTGTCGGATCTGGATCAGGTGCGGGCCGTGGTGCGTGACCTGAAGCCGGCGGTCATCGTGAATCCTGCGGCTTATACCGCCGTGGACCAGGCCGAAACGGCCATCGATGCCGCACGGCGCCTGAATACCGATGTGCCGCGCGTGCTTGCGCAGGAAGCGTTGCGGCTCAACGCGTTGCTCGTTCATTACTCGACCGACTATGTGTTCGACGGCACGAAGGAAGGGGTCTATGTCGAAACGGACGAGACCAATCCGCAGAATGTGTACGGCCTGACCAAGCTTGACGGCGAGCGGGCCATTGCAGCGACGGGTTGCGATCACTTGATATTGCGTACGAGTTGGGTCTACGGGCGTCGAGGCAAGAA
The DNA here is from genome assembly GCF_003853805.1 of Burkholderia sp. Bp8994. NCBI lineage: Bacteria > Pseudomonadati > Pseudomonadota > Betaproteobacteria > Burkholderiales > Burkholderiaceae > Burkholderia > Burkholderia sp. Bp8994. The sequence continues at coordinate 193,213 of NZ_QTQH01000008.1, read as the reverse complement.
CTTCCTGCTCACGATGCTCAAGCTTGCTGCCGAGCGATCCGAACTGCGGGTTGTGGTCGATCAACTCGGGGCGCCGACCTGGTCGAATTCGATTGCCGCTGCAACCGCACATATTCTGGCGCAGTGCCTGGCACCGAATGCCGGTAACGTTCGAGCGCCACAATCGGGTGTCTATCATCTTGCTGCCGGCGGGGAGACATCATGGCATGGCTTTGCGCAGGAAATTTTCCGACTGGCGCTGGGCGACAAGGCGCCGCGAGTGTTGCCGATCGCCGCGAGCGAATACCCGACGCCGGCGCGGCGCCCCGCAAACTCGCGCATGTCCGGGGCGAAACTGGCCGGTACGTTCGGCATACGGATGCCGGCATGGAATGAGGCGCTCCGACTATGTCTGGATTCCTGAATGGATGGCGATCTGGTTGCGGTTGGGCAAAGCGACCGTTGCGATAAACTAATCGGCTCCGTGTGCGTTGCCCTGTCGGTCCGCCGGCGAGTGCGCCGCAATTGCGTGCGGATGTCTCGAGGTCGGATGCGTCGGCATTGTCGATGGGAGACAATGCCCGGCGAATCGATTCAATGAATGGTGCTGTAGCGATGGACTCAACGTCACAAAATTTTGCTTCCGGCGAGCCTGCTCAGTCGGCCGATGCTCTCGCGGTGCTGCAGACTCGCATAGAGGAGCTCGAGGCCGAGCTTGTCCAGGCGCGGGCGCTGGCTCGTGAGGCAACGATGCGTGCGCGGCGGAACAGTTATCAGGCATCCGCAGCGCAGGCGCATGCAGATGCGGCAGAGCGCCAACTGAGTTCGGTTCTGTCCAGTTCGTCCTGGCGCATCACCGCTCCGGTTCGCGTTGTGGCGCATGTCGCGAAATCTGCAATCCGGTTCGCGCGTGATCCATCGTGGTCGGTATTGAAGCGGCGCAGCATCTCGCTGCTTCGCGAAGCAGCGCGCCGGAGCGCATTGGCGCGGGCGGTGGTGTTTTGGGTGCGCGATCGCCATCCGCGACTTTGGGCGCGACTTGCGCCGCTGGCGGCTCCTCGCTTTGCCGGGGCGCAGTCCATCTCGGTTACACGCTGGAAGGAAGGGAGCGTGTCTCGCCGGAACTACGCTGAACTGGTTGCCGCACGGGCGCCGCAATGTGATCGAGCCACCATCGATGGTTTTCTCGACGCAAGCATGAGAGGCGTCGACTCCCGAAAGCTTGCCGGACGCCTTGCCGAAATCTGTGCCGCTACCATGCCGGGCCGCGATAGCGGAACGGCTGCGCCTTGACTGCGACGAAATCAGGTAGCAGTTCTTACATCATGCACAACGGAGTAACACGCGCAGTGGGTTCATCAAACACCGTATCGGGAATCATGGCCGACATCGAGGGTAAGTCATTCCCTGCGCAGTCACGGCGAACGGGCGCCATCCATCAGTTTCATTCCGGAAGTGCCGTTGCGGATGCCGTGACCAATAGTATGTTCATGATCCAGGCGCTGCTGCGCGAGCTGGGTTTCGAATCCGATATCTTTGCCGAACACGTCGCGCCGGAACTGACGGGCAGTATCCGCTATTTCAGGGAGTACGCCGAGTCCAAAGAAGACGTAATGTTGTTGCATCATTCGATGGGACATGATCAGGACGAGTGGGTCATGAATCTGTCGTGCACGACGATTCTGATCTATCACAACATTACGCCCGAATCGTTTTTCGACGAGCGTTCTCCTTTCAGACATTATTCGGCCAAGGGCCGTGCCCAACTCGATGCGTTTCGTGAGCACTTCGCGGCAGCAATCGCGGTGTCCGATCTCAATGCGCGAGAGCTGACCGAACGCGGCTACGAAAAGGTTACGACGATTCCGCTCCTGATCGATGCGGCAAAGATTCGCTCGGCAGAATGGAACGATGTGCTCGTTCAGGAGCAGTCACAGGTGATGACGGTCTTGTTCGTCGGCCGCATCTCGCCGAACAAGGCGCATCGGGATCTCGTCGAAGCAGCGGCCCAACTGCGGGCAATGATGCCCCGGCCGTTCCAGTTCGTGTTTGTCGGGGGGTACGGAGAAGAGGAGCCTTACTATCTCGAACTGCGGCAACTGATCGACGAGCTCGAATTGGGCGAGATCGTTCGGTTTGCGGGGAAGGTTCCTGATGCGGATCTTTATGGCTGGTACCGGGCGGCAAGTGCGTTTCTGTGTCTCAGCGATCATGAGGGGTTTGGTGTTCCGCTAATCGAGGCGATGACTTTCGACGTACCGGTGATCGCGTATGCGAGTAGCAATATCGAGTCGACGCTTGGCGGCGCCGGGCTGCTCATTCACGACAAGCACCCGCAAGCCGTCGCCGCGCTTTTGCGCGCCGTATCCGAAGACCGCGCGCTGCGTCGCGCGATAGTTGTCGAGCAGCGCAAGCGGGTTCGACAATTTGAGCGTCCCGCGCTGCTGGAGCAGTTGCAGCAGTTCCTGCGCCAGCACGGTGTCGAGATTCCGCAGCCGATCGACACGTACCCTCGTACCGATGGGGAGCGTCCACCACGCTATCAAGTCGAGGGGCCGTTCGAGACGTCATACAGTCTCGCACTGACCAATCGAGAACTGGCTTTCGCACTGGACCGTGCAAATCCGGGTGAAGTCGGCTTGTTTGCGACTGAGGGGCCGGGCGACTATGCGCCAGACGTTCGAAAAATCAGCGCGATCCGCGGGCTTCCCGAGCTCGCGGCGCGTGGCAGCAAGCGCAGTGGTGCGGACGTTGTGGTCCGCGACCTCTATCCGCCGCGCGTTCACGACATGGACGGACTGTACAATTTCCTGCATTTCGCATGGGAAGAGTCGGAACTGCCTGCTGCCTGGGTCGGTGCATTCAACGAGCATCTCGATGGAGTGGCCGCGATATCGACGTTCGTCGCAAAGGTCATGCGAGACAATGGCTATGCAGGGCTGATTGCTTCTGTCGGCAATGGCGTCGATCATGTCGCCCGAGCCGAGCGGCTCGAATATCGCGGCCCGCTCGGAAAGGGCTTTCGTTTTCTGCACATATCATCCTGCTTTCCGCGCAAGAGTGTCGACGTGTTGCTCGACGCGTTCGCGAAGGCCTTCACCACGCGCGACGATGTATCGCTGACTATCAAGACGTTTCCCAATCCTCACAATAAGGTTTCTGCCCAGATCCAGGCTTTGCGCCGGCGCTACCCCGACTGTCCGGAGATTGTCCTCGTCGAGGAAGACCTGAACGCTGGCGAGATCGTGGACCTTTACCAACGGTGCCACGCATTCGTGGCGCCGTCTCGCGGGGAGGGTTTTGGGTTGCCCATGGGCGAGGCGATGTGGTTCGGTCTACCCGTTATCACCACGGCGTTTGGTGGCCAGGCCGACTTCTGTACGGCCGAGACCGCGTGGCTTGTCGACTTTACGTTCGAGCGCGCCAAGACGCACCTTGGGTTGTTCGACTCCGTCTGGGCGGAACCCAACGTCGACAGTCTTGTCGCTCAACTGAAAGCGGTGCGTGAAGCGACGGCTGAAACACGTGCCGAAAAGGCGGAGCGCGGTCGTGCATTGCTCGAGTCGCGTTTCACGTGGGACCGTTGTGCCGAGCGACTGATGGCGCTGGAAGCGTCGGTCCGGCGTCTGGAGCCTGGGTCCGCTCGGCGAATGCGGCTCGCATGGATTTCGTCGTGGAACACGAAATGCGGAATCGCGACCTATTCATCATTCCTGGTCGGTGGTCTCGATCCGGCATGGTTCGATGTCAGGATTCTCGCCTCGCGCGATCCCGCCGTCGTCATCGAGGACGGTCCGGGAGTGACGCGCTGCTGGACGGATCAGCGTGGCCGCATCGACGACTTGCTGGCAGAACTCGATCGATGCCGGCCGGACGCGATCATGTTGCAGCACAACTTCGGCTTCTTCAGCATGCCTTCGACGTCTCGAATCGTCGAGTATGCGAACGCACACGACATTCCGATCGTGATTACCTTTCACTCGACGAAGGATGTCGATACGCCGGACTATCAGGCATCGCTGTCGGAAATCGCTGGCGCGCTGCGTGGTGCCGACCGCTTGCTCGTGCATAGTATCGACGACCTGAATCGGCTGCGGATGTTGGGCCTCGTTGATAACGCGACGCTGTTTCCGCATGGCGTGCATGCACGCGAGTCGTCCGACCGGCTTGCGTGCCGGACGGCGTTGAACATTCCCGCCGATGCTCCGGTAATTGCAACGTATGGATTCCTGCTTCCGCACAAAGGCCTGGAGGAGATCATCGAAGCGTTCTCGATGATGTCAAAAGAGCTGCCGCAGGCGCGTCTGTTAATGGTCAACGCGCTGTATCCGGTTCGCGATTCGGAGTTGACGGCGGAACGATGCAGCAATCTGATCAAGACGCTCAATCTCGAAGGCCGTGTGCAGATGATTACCGACTTCCTGCCCGATCGCGAGAGCTTCGCGTATCTGGATGCGGCCGACCTCGTCGTGTTTGCATATCAGGATACGGCCGAATCGGCGAGCGGTGCCGTGCGGTACGGACTGGCTGCCAATCGGCCGGTGGCCTGCACACCGATACCGATCTTTGACGATCTCGGCGACCTCGTACATCGGTTCTCGGGCACCGATGCGCGCGCGATTTCCGCTGATCTGGCTACGCTGCTCGGCGATTCCTCGCTGCTGCGAAGCAAGGCCGGTGCTCAGGCGGCGTGGATCCAAGCCCGGTCGTGGGACGAGATGTCGGCGCGGCTCGGCGGGATTGTCCGCGGGCTCGTCGCCGAGCGGTCGTCTGTCAGCCGAGGTGGCTGATAAAATGATGAGTTTGCCAAGCGGGAGCCGGGCAAGGGACGCGTGTCACCGCTGTTGATCGCCATCTCCGTCGGCCCCGTGCAAAAGGGCTAAAAGGCGCCTGAGTTCGTCGCGCAACACGTTCGCGAGGCGCGTGTCATTCGAGTCCGCCTTCGAAGGGACTCTAATTAATTGGGTATCGAAAACCGATGCAGGACAAAGCACATCACTCCGTCGGGAGTTCACTGAGGTTGGCGTGGATGCTTGCGAAGCGAGATCTGAAGAATCGCTACGCCAGCTCGTACGCGGGTACGGCATGGAACGTCGGCGTACCGCTGCTTTACTCCCTCATCAACGTGGTCGTGTTCTCGATCCTGATGCGGGGACGAATGGGGGCCCAATACGGTGACATTCCGTTTGCCCTTTTCTATTTCGTGCCATTCTCGCTGTGGACAGTATTCACCGAAGTGACGGGGCGCAGCACCGGCATCCTGCGGGAATACAGCTATCTCATCAGCAAGATCGCGTTTCCGGTCTGGGTCTTGCCGCTGATTCCACTCACGTCGGCGCTGATCAGTCAGGGCATCATTTTTGTTTTCGTAATCGGCCTGTTGATCATTAAGGGTGTCGTGCCGGGAGCCATGATCTGGATGTTTCCCATTATCTGGGCTCTCTCGCTTGCGATTTCGATCGGCTTTGCCTATGGCATCTCGGCCATTTCGGTCTATGTCCCGGACATGGTGCCGATCGTTCCGCTGTGCACGAACATCATCTTTTGGCTCACGCCGATCCTGTATCCGGCGACGATGGTGGAGGCATCGCGCATGATCTGGATGCGCAACATCGTCATGACGCTCAATCCGTTCTACTACATGGTGGAGACATCTCGGCAAGCCGTGTTTCCCGGGATTCCGTTCAATTGGGAATATGTCGGAATTCTGATCGTTGTAGCGGTGGGTGCCGTTGCGATCGGTGCATATATTTTTCGCAAGCTGAAGCCTGGCTTCGCAGACGTCCTTTAAAGGTCAAGAGTTAGTTCATGTCGACACAAGATCGCTCCAAGGTTATCGAGCTGAGCAATATCAGCAAGATCTACCGTTCGTATTCTTCGCCGCGACATCGCTTGCTCGAGTTGATGTCGGCGGGCAAGAGGCAATATTTTCGCGAAACTCGTGCGCTGGACGACGTTTCATTCTCGCTTGAGAAAGGCGACCGATTCGGTGTAGTAGGGGAAAACGGCAGCGGCAAGAGTACGCTCCTGAAGGTCCTGGCCGGCGTACTCAATCCGAGTACCGGTTTGGTCAATGTCTCCGGGCGCGTATCGGCGCTTCTCGAACTGGGCGCAGGGTTTAATCCGGAACTGTCTGGACGCGAAAACATCGTCCAGTTCTGCATGCTGCATGGCATGCTGCAAGAGCAGGCCATTGCCGCTCAGCCGGAAATCATCAGGTTCAGTGAACTGGGCGATGCAGTCGATCATCCCGTCAAGACATACAGCAGCGGGATGGCAGTGCGGCTCGGGTTTGCATGCGCAGTCTACGTGCAACCCGACATTCTGATCGTTGACGAGGCGCTGAGCGTCGGCGATGCATACTTTCAGAACAAGTGCCTGCACAAGATCCGCACGATGCTTGATGAAGGGACGACGTTCATCTACGTGACGCATGCTGCGGATTCGGTGCGTGCACTTTGCAATCGAGGCCTCTGGCTCGAGAAAGGGCGCGTTCGACTGCTCGGCAGTTCGAAGCAGGTCGGCGCCGCATACCAGAGTGAAGTGTTCAGCCGGATGGTACGAGCTGGTATCGACGTCACCGAAGTCGATGATGACGACGTCTCGGCGGATACGCAAGCCACGGCCGGCGAACCGGTGACGACGCGTACGCATGTGCGCCCCGACAAGGCCCGGACGCGCGCATTTTCATCGCGTGTCGAGCCGTTGCGTACCGGCACCGGCGAGATCCGGATTGACGATATCAGCGTCATCGATCCGGAGGGCAATGAGTGCGACACCATCGACATCGAGAAGAAGATGCGCGTTCGCGTTTTCTTTCACGTGGTATCGCCGCCTCCCGAGCGCAGTTCCCTCGCGCTTGGCATCACCGATTCATCGGGGCGACAAATCCTGCATTTCAGTTCCGCAGTACAGGACGTGTTCCCGTCGGAGGCGACACCGCATATCCAGCATATGATGGAATTCACCTTCGCGAACCCGTTGTGTCCCGGCGAGTATGGATTGATCGCGGGGGTCGGTGTGACCACGGAGCATCCCGAAAATCGAGGGCAGAGTCTCGTCACGACCGTGATTGATTACTGCGTAGGCGGCGCGCGGTTCGCAGTGCGATTCCCCGACGAAATGGTGAAGCGGGATTTGTGGGGCGTTGTGCACGTGGACTACGATGTTTCGATGCATTCGCTCGATTGAGCGATCGCGTCGTTGCCAGTCGGATATTCACATGTTTGAGCGTCTTAGGACAAAAATCCGGGAACGATTGATTGAAGCCGTGACCGATCGTGTCATCTCGCGTCTTGCTGAATCGGCGGACTTCATGGCTCAAGTTACCCGGCGCGTGGCGGCGGAGCAATCGTCAAACGCGTCGCAGTCCGTGCCATGGGAGTCAGATTCCGTCGTCGAGCGCCTCATCGAGCGGATGACGCCGGGAATCGCGCAGCGACTGGTCATGACGCCGGTCGTGTTCGGCGGTGAATGGGACCGCATCTCGCTCGGAGAGGGCGTGCAATTGGTGAACACGCTGATGAATGTGTCATCAGGGCGCATCGTCATTGGCGATCAGACGTTCTTCGGTCATAACGTCAGTTTGATTACGGGCACGCATCCGTTGACTGAGCAGATGTCCGCCCGGCACGACTATCCGCGGGAAGGGCGCGATATCGTGATTGGGAAAGGGGTTTGGATTGCATCCAACGCGATCGTCGCGGGCCCGTGTACGATCGGCGACCATGCGGTGATCGCTGCGGGCGCAGTCGTGACGTGCGACGAAGTCGAGGCGGGTTGGCTGTACGGTGGCGTTCCAGCGCGCAAGATCCGGAAGTTGATTTGAGTGTACGCACGGAGCTTCAGGGCGACCTCGATACAGCAGACCTTTCGCACTGTCGAACGGAAGCCAGGGACGGAACTTCGTGAGCACCGCGCCTAGTCGCGGCAGAGAATCATTGAGCGTATTTTGAGAGTTGATTGAATATGAAGGCTGAAATTAGAAAGGTGGTGCGAGCCGTTGCGAACTGGCCGGTAGTGGGCCGACTCGTACGCATCGTGGTCGCCGCGATACGGCTCCCTGAGTTCCGCGCCGACGTCATGCATCGTCAGGACGTTTATGAACGAGATCAGCTTCCGATGCTCTTGCGCACGTTGTCGGAGTTGAACGATCGTCAACGGTTGATCGATAACGACCAAGACAATCTCGTACGATCGGTGCCCGTTGCGTTGCGACGGCTTCATGCGGACGTCAAACAACTGAAGGCCGTACTCGAAGAGCGCAAGGCGTCGGACCATGAGGCATTGGCGAAGCAGCGCGAAAGTGCGGACGCACGCCTGCCGGAAGTCGAGGCGCTTGTACGTCGCCTGGACGAGCGCTTGGGCGGCATGGACGACTCTGTTCGATATCTGCTTGGCCGCGTCGAATTCGTTCGCCGGGAATTGATGTTCGAAATGCGCTATGGCGCTTCGTCGCCGGGCGAGAAGGAAGACACGCTGAAGGCGAAGACAGAAATCATCGCGAAGGAGAAGGTGGCCGCAGCAGCCAGCAACGGTCAGTTGCGCCTTAATCTGGGTTGCGGCCATATCGCGCTGGACGGCTATTTGAATGTCGACCGCCGAGCATTGCCGGGTGTCGATATCGTCTCGGAGGTCGACGAACTGCCATTCAAGAATGGTGAGTTGACTGAAATTTTCTCCGCGCACTTGCTTGAGCATTTTCCTCAGGAGCAGATGGCCCGCGAGTTGTTGCCATACTGGTTCGGCCTTCTGAAGCCGGGTGGCGAGTTCCACGCGGTCGTTCCCGATGCACAGGCGATGATGAAGAACTACATCGACGGTGATTACCCGTACGCGTACCTGCGCGAGGTGACGTTCGGTGGTCAGGATTACGACGGCGATTTTCACTTCAACATGTTCACCCCTGAATCCATGTCGGCCATTCTGAAGGAGGCGGGGTTTGTCGATATTTCGGTGATCCAGACTGGACGACGCAACGGGAACTGCTACGAATTTGAAATCGTGGCGAAACGTGCGATACCGGCCTGATGCAACGTCTGCGATCGAGTGCAGTCGTCACCTGCCTTCGTTCGGTCAGGCCCTCGATGGCCGTGACGAAACGAAACGGCAAGCATACCGAACCACCGAATGTGCGAACGACGCCGCTTTGTCGAGTATCACCATCAAACACTGTACCGAAATATCGAGGTAACCCATGTTGAGCTTTTCGATTGTCATAAATACGCTCAATCGTGCCGCATTGTTGCAGAAGACGTTAGAGAGTTTTCGCTGGATTCGGTACGCTGGTGACTTCGAAGTCATCGTAGTGAACGGGCCGTCGACTGATGGGTCGGCGGACGTGATTTCGTCCTGGTCGTCGTTCATCCGCGCCGGGACGTGTCCGGTCGCGAACCTGTCGGTTTCTCGAAACGTCGGCATCTGCATGGCCGAAGGTGACGTCGTTGCCTTTATCGATGACGATGCGATCCCGGAGCCGGAATGGCTCACACAACTCGCGGCAGCTTACGACTCTCCAGAAATCGGCGGTGCGGGTGGGCTCGTGTTCGATCAGACGGGTTACACATTCCAGTATGAGTACAGTACCGCCAATCGCTTGGGAAATTCGAACTGGGCCGCAAAGAAGAGTGCCGAGCATCTATGCTTTCCGGGATCCTATGAATTTCCTTACCTTCAGGGGACAAACGCATCATTTCGTCGGTCAGCCCTGATGGAGGTGGGCGGCTTCGACGAGGAGATCGAGTACTACCTCGATGAAACGGAGCTGTGCTGCCGATTGGTCGACGCCGGATACGTCATTCGTCAGTTGTCGAACGCGTACGTGCACCATAAATTTGCGCCGAGCCATGTTCGCGACGATCACAAGATCACGCGTTACCGGTATCCGGTGATCAAGAACAAGATCTATTTTTCGCTCAAGCACGCACGCAAATATCTGCCGCTGGAAGAGATCTTCGACGACAACCGGAAGTTTTCGCAAGGACACCAAAACGATATTCGCTTCCATATAGACGGCGGCCGTCTTGACAAGTCGGAACTCGACAAATTCAAGGAGGAGAATGCCCGCGCCTGGGATACCGGCGTTGAACATGGATTGAACGGGCACGCGGAACTGATCACCGCCGAAAAGAAGGCACGTGTCGCTGGCGAATTCAAGAAATTCCAGACATTCGGTGATTCGAGTCAGGACGCAATTGTGTTGATCGCGCGCGATTATCCGCCGGCGCAAGCAGGTGGAATTGCCACGTTCAACAAGGATCTTGCCGAAGGGCTCGGCTCGGAAGGCCGAATCGTTCACGTGATTACACAGAGCCCGGATTTCAATCGTGTCGATTTCGAAAATGGGGCGTGGATTCACCGTATCGTAACGAAAGAGATGGGGCGTTCCAGCGATGCCGTCGAGAGGAATATTCCCGCCCACATCTGGAACTGGTCGGCAACGGCGCTCGAGGAAGTCGAGCGCATTGCGTCGCATCGCAAGATCGGCGTGGTCGAAGCACCGATCTGGGACTGCGAGGGATGCGCATTCCTGTTCGACGGTCGTTGGCCGGTAGTGACGAGTTTGCACACGACGCTGCACTTCTGGATTCAGACGCATCCCGAGTACGCCGCCGATGCCGCGTGGATGAAGTCGTTCGGCAAGCCGATGCTCGCGCTGGAGCAGGAAATGATGACTCGCGTAAACGCGGTTCGCGCCAATAGTCGGGCGATCGTGACCGAGATCGAGGCAGCGTACGGATTCAAATTCGATCAACAGAAGACGATCGTCGTGCCGCACGGCCTTGCGGCAAATGCGCCCACGTCGAAGGGGAAGCCTACGTCAAACCCCGATGTTGTCACGCTGCTGTTTGTCGGTCGACTTGAGCCGCGCAAAGGCATTGACGTGTTATTGGAGGCGCTTCCGGATGTACTCGCAGAAACACCGAACCTGAAGGTGCGGGTGATCGGTGATGACACGCTGCCGGGTCCGACCGGACGTCCCTTCAAGGACGTTTTTCTCGATTCGGATGCCGGGCGCAAGTGGGGCGATCGTTTGTCGTTCGAGGGCCGTGTGCCGGATGAGGTGGTGCGCGCGGCTTATGCCGAATGCGACGTCTTTATCGCCCCGAGTCGATTCGAATCGTTTGGTCTCGTGTTCCTCGAGGCCATGCGCGAAGGAAAGCCTGTGATCGGATGCGCCGCGGGCGGGATGCCAGAGGTGGTTTCGCACGATGTCAACGGATTACTAGTGACACCAGGTGACGCGAAGTCGCTGGCGCAAGCAATTCGGCGGCTTGTCGACTCGTCCGAACTGCGTGAGCGTATGGGGGCTGCCGGAAAACGCCTGTTCGCGGAGCGGTTTACGGCAACGCGTATGGCATCCGAGAGTTCGGCACTTTATTCGCTTGCGATCAACAACCACCTCAATTCGGTTGCGTAATGAAAGTCTCATACGTGAACGGAATTTGCGTGAAGAACGACGCAATTTCCAACAGCATCCGTGACGAAGTACGCGCTTTGCGCAAGAGCGGTGTCGACGACGTTCGCTTGTACGCGTACGCATGCGAGTATGAAGACATTCCGTCGACGGTGGTGTCTGACGTCAGGGATATTGCGTTCGATCCGCATTTTCTGGCGAGTGATGTCGTCATCTTTCACTTCGGCATCTACTATCCGCTGTTCGATCTGTTGTCGATCGTTCCGGCGAACGCACGACGTCTGGTGGTGTTTCATAATGTCACGCCGCGGGAGTTCGTCAAACCGGAAAGTCGTGCACTGATCGACCAGTCCTTTTCGCAGATGTCGAATATTGCGTGGGCCGATCACGTCATCTGCGTGAGCGATACGAATCTCGAGGTGCTCCGCAAGGCTGGTATCAACACGCCTGCCACGGTGTTGCCACTTGCAATTCACTCGATGTCGCACCCTCCATCGAGAAAGCCGAGCGTTGTGGATAACATCGTACGCATCGCGTTCATCGGCAGGTTCGTGAAGTCGAAAGGGCCGCATGAGTTGCTGATGGCGCTCAGCAACGTATTGGCATCGAACCCGACATGCGGACTCAAAGTCGATATGGTCGGCAATCTGTTGTTTTCGGATCCTGAACTTCTGGCGCAGATCGAGACGATCATTGCCGCGCTGGTGCGACAGTATGGCCGACGCGTCGACGTTAACATTCATGGCAACGCTTCGGAAGAGCAGAAGCACGAGATCCTGCAGGATGCCGATTTGTTCGTCTTGCCGACCTATCACGAAGGATTCGGAGTACCGATTGTCGAGGCGATCTCCAACGGATGCTATGTCATCGCCTACGACAACTCCAACGTACCGTCGGTGACGAACGGCTTCGGTCGACTCGTCGACACGGGCTGCATTAACAGTCTTTCCGCAGAGCTTGCTCAAGCAGTGGAGAAAGTCACGTCGGCTGCATGGCGCGGTCAGGGTGGCGAGAGTTATGAGACGTTTGTCAGACATGCGACCCGGTATGCTGAGCAGTTTTCGCCGAGCAGGGTAGCAAGGAATTTCGTCAATCTCGTAAGCAAGATCCAATAATTCAAGGCGGCCTGCCTGTGTGGGATGCCGCTCGGGCAGTGATAAAGGCGTCCAATTTTTAAGATAACTAGCAATGGCGAGTGCGAAGACAGCCTATTTTCCATATATCGACGGCCTACGTGCATTGGCGGTATTGTCCGTCATGCTTTTCCACCTGAACGCCCATTGGCTTCCTGGTGGATTTTCCGGGGTCGATATCTTTTTCGTGATCTCCGGATTCGTCGTCAGTTCCTCGGTCGCGAATCTCGGTTCGATCTCGATCGGGCGATTTCTGCTGTTGTTCTATGCACGGCGGATGCGGCGAATTTTGCCTGCACTGATCGTCGTGTTGCTGGTAACGGGACTCGTTTCCGCATTGTTCATCCCGTCGTCGTATCTGAGTGATAAGAGCCAAAAGACCGGTCTCTATGCATTCTTCGGCCTGAGTAACTTCATTTTGGGCTCGGTCGGCAACGACTATTTTTCTCCGACCGCTGAATTCAACCCATACACGCACACTTGGTCGCTTGGCGTTGAGGAGCAGTTCTATCTGGCCTTTCCGTTTTTGTTCTGGGCTTGGCTCGCCCGAAAGAACTGGCGACATCTGTCGGTCATTCTGATTGCTGCGGCGTTCGGTGCGTCATTCGTGTGGGGGCACTGGCTCGGGCAGGCGAATCAAACGCAAGCGTTCTATTTCATTTTCGGTCGATTCTGGGAGCTGGCCGCTGGCGTTTTGCTGTACCAATGTTTCGCGCTCTCCGGGTTCATCACGAATGAATCGACTCGAGCGCCTGCTACCGCGGGCGTCAAGATAGGGGCATGGATCTCATTAGCGACGGTGATGGCCGGACTCGTGATTTCGAAGTCAGATCATTATCCGTTTCCAGGCGCGATCGTTCCAGTAATCGGCACGGTCGGCCTGCTGGGATTTTTGTATCGTCGCGAGCATGCGGGTTTCATCTCGACGGTACTTGAAAGTGGTCCGGCTCGTTTTGTGGGGCGAATTTCCTATTCGCTCTATTTGTGGCACTGGCCAGTTTACGTGGTGTTGCGCTGGACGGCGGGGCTTGAGTCGCCGCTCGCGATTGTTTGCGCCATTGTGCTGACGTTCGCGTTGGCGATGGCGTCATACCGATTCATTGAGGAACCGTTCCGACATGGATTGTCGGCAGCCCGAATTCCCCGCCTCGTCATCGTGGGATGTGGACTTTGCCTGATGATTGGTGGCGCGGGGCTGTCGTCAATGATGGCTGAAGCTCAACCTAAGTTTTCCTTGAGCACCGTGACTAGACACGGAGACGATTGGTATCCGTATGGAACCGACACGAGTCCCGCTTTCCCCGGTTGTCATACCGACGTCGCGCCTCAGGACGTGCAAGGCGGGCAGCTCTGGGTCTATTCGCGTAAAAACTGCGATCTGCCGGCGAGGAGTTCGCATCGGGTCTTCGTAATCGGCGACTCTCATGCGATGGCCTATTCGGGAATGTTCAAGCAATTCGTGGTGCAAACAGGTGTAACGGTTTACGCTTACAACAATGCCGGTTGTCCGTTTCTTAGTTTGCAGCCGTGGCGCGAGGACGGAAACCCGGTCTGCCATCAGTACGGCGATTCGGCGTTGAAGGATATGCTGGCGAAGCTGCAGCCTGGTGACGTGGTTTTCCTGCCCTCATTGCGTTTGCCCCGAATGATCGATCAATGGGCTTATTTTGGCGATGAGACTGCGCGCAATCAGTTGTTTGGTGACGAGGCAGTCAAAGGCCGAACTCGATCAGTCGAAGAGGCCATTCCGATACTGCAGGATATAGAGAAGCGTGGTGGCAAAGTTGTGCTGGAAGCGCCAAAGCCGATTTTCCGTATGGTTCCATATCGTTGCTCGGATTGGTTCAATCGGCACAATCCGATTTGTGAGCGCGGTCCGTTGATCAGTCGTAGTGAAATCGATGAAATGCGAGCTCCGATTCTGAAATCGTATGAGCAGATGGAAGCGAAGGTGCCGAATGTATATACTTGGGATCCGCTGCCGATGCTGTGTTCGGATAAGGCGTGTTCAGCATATGACGGCAGAAGACCCCTGTTCTTCGACGGAGACCACATTAGCGGATATGGCAACTTGCGCGTACTACCGGGCTTCGAATCGCTGATGTTGAAGTTGTTGTAATAGGTTCGAGTCGGCAAATTTGGGTCGTGCGTCACGCGTATCGCAGATATTTGCGATACGCGTGACGTGGCGGTAAAGGGCGATCGACGGAAATCATGGCCACTGTTCCGGAGCACGGAGTTCGAATCCCCCGCCTTGCTGAGATCAATGGGCTGCGCGGAATCGCCATTCTTGCGGTTGTCTGGCATCGCTTGAGTTTTGTGCTTGTGCCGACGCCGCCGCGCCTTTGGGGTACGCCTACTGAGCTGGTACTATGGAATGGTTGGATGGGCGTGAACCTATTCTTCATCCTTTCGGGTTTCGTGCTCTATTTGCCGTATGCAGCCGGTAAACGGAGCTTCACCGGGCGCGAAGATGTTGCTCAGTTCTACAGGCATCGCTTCCTTCGCCTGATGCCAATGTATTCTGGTCGTGGTGGCGACGTTCGCTCTGAGCGGACAATTCGTCAATGCAAATGAACGGGCGATCCGTGAGATCGTCCGGTGCCTGACCTTTACGTTCCCGCTTTTTCCGGATACGTACTCGCCATCTTCGAATTGGGCGCTCCGGTCCATCGGAACGGAAGTGCTGTTCAGCCTGATATTTCCACTCCTGGTCGCGATTGCAGAGCGGATCGGCTTGACGCGACTGCTTGGCTTTGCAATTGTTTTCTCATTGTGCGTCAGGCTGCTCCGGAGAATTTACTACCCGGTATTCTTCGGACCGGACTGGATCATCGACGCACTTCTCATTGGCCGACTCGATGAGTTCGTTATCGGCATGTGGCTTGCGCGCTCTTATGTGATCGGACAATGGTCGCCGCGTTCTGCCTCTTGTTGCGACGGCGTTGCTGGTTGTGGCAACTTGCGGTTTTACCGGGTGACTTCGACAAACGGATTCCGGCGGAATGGACGGCCGTCCTGAACAACGTGCTCGATATCGCGTCGGCGTTGTTTATCGTCACTGCGCTGAGCGACGGGTCGCTGCTCGCAAGGTTATTGCGTTCCCGTGTGTTGCAGGTGTTCGGCATGGGATGCTATAGCGTCTATCTCTGGCATCTGCCCGTACTGCGCGCGTTGCAGATCGATCTCGGCGGGGCGGGGGGCGATACGCATCGCCTGCTTCATTAGGGCGACGGTATTTCTTTCCGCGATGACGTATCGTTTCGTGGAGTTCAGGGCCGTCAATTCGTGGCGGCAGCTCTTTCTTGCTGAGCCGCGCGAAGACCGAATGCGCTCGATGATCAGGGGCGCAGGAGGATGAACTCAGGTAGCTATTGTGTTGATTGCAGGGTACCTGCGTGTCGGCAGATATCTCGCTTATTTGGGATCCTCGGTTCGCCATCGTTGGTTGCCGAAGAAATCGACCCAGCGCTCTAGGCCGGCGCCGAGCATTGCACGATTATCACGCCGTCCGATGTTGAGAAAATCTCTAGTAAAGCGCTCACGAATATCTCGATAAACGTCGCTCATTCGGTCGGATATTTTATCCAGGCCTCCGCTGCGGCTCAAATGGGCGCTGGTTATCTCGTGCGCGGGAGCGTTGAGATGATCGGCCATCGCCGTAAGGAACTTGGACGGCGAAGCTATTAGTGATTCGTACGTCATCCGCAGCGGTTGGATGCCGGTCTTGTCGAAATACGCGTCCCAGTTAGCTTCATGTGATAAAAGCATCATCAGCTTCGTCAGGATCGCGAAGAAGTCGTATCGAACTTCCGGCGGAGATGTGCCTGAATCACTGCCTGCCGGCATGTGCCATACACCGGTTTCGTCCGCAATGTAGAGGGATACGGCTTGCTTGATCGAATTTTCTCGCCGGATATAAACCCAGCGATGGTTGGGCAGGATGTCGTCCAGCGTTGCGTAGCCGTCAACGCTGCTTGCCAACCAGTCATCGAGGTGCGCACGATGATCGTGCATGATCTTTGAACCGAAAATACCATTGGCACTTCGATCGAGCACCAGCGTTTCAAAATTTTCTTCGAAGCGTTCCCCAGGTGTTACACCAAATGGAGACTGTTCGGAGTAGGGATACTGGAAGTACTCGGTCGGTCGTCCAATGCCGGCGCCGGTCAATGCATTGGACAAGACGGTACTGCCGCAGCGAGGGGTAAATGCGATCGTAAAGGTTCTGTGTATGCCGGCTTGTTCCAGCCGGCTCAGGAGCGTTGTTTTATCAATGCGCTGCGACATCGTTTGCTTGCAAGGGAATTGATTGGCCTGAGGCGATTCGGCCGCGCTGGTGTCTCCGCCGTCGCCGTCGCACCCTTACCGGGACAATTGATGGTAAAGATCGACGTAGCGATCGATCATCTGTCCGGCGGTTAGATTTTGCTCGAATCGCTGGCGTGCATGTTTACCAAGTGTTGCAGCCAGGTCGGAATCGTTCCACAGGGTGGTCATTGCAGCGCGCAGGGCGGCGGGATCGTTCGGGGGAACAACCAGTCCCGTCTTGCCCGCGACATTCACATACGAGGTACCCGTGCCAATCTCGGTGGAAACCAACGCTTTGCCGAACATTGCTCCTTCGACTAGCGAGATGCCGAATGCCTCGGCGCGGAGGTGCGACGGAAACGTGAGCCCGTGGCACATACTCAGAAGGGCAACCTTGTCTTCGTCGGGCACCGCGCCGACGAATATCGCGCGGTCACCCAGCCCGAGGCGTGCGGCTTGGGCCTTGAGCTCGCTCTCGACTGGCCCGGCTCCGACGATTACCACCTTCATCGACGTACTGACGAGCGCATCCAACAGGATGTGCAGGCCTTTGTAGTAGCGCAAATTGCCGACGAACAGGAAGAATTTTGAACCTACCCGGTTGTGCCAATAGGCGACTCGCTCTGGGTCGACCGTAGGGTAGCGAGTTTCATCGAGACCGATCGGAATGACGTCAACCTTGTCCTTGAATTGACGCAATACGGGGCTTGTCTCGAGGTAGTTTGGCGATGTCGCCACGATTCGATCGACGTCGCGCAGAAAGAGGCGCTGCAGTGGCTTGTAAGCCTGAAGCAGAACCTTCTGCCGCGTGATGTCGGCATGGTACGTGACGACAGACGGCTTCCGACAACGCGTGGCGAAATGGACGACATCCATGAAGGGCCACGGAAAGTGGTAATGGATGACATCGGCCCGTCGGGCAAGTTCGGCAAAGCGCTGGAATGCCGCAATCGAGAATGGAGAGGACGCAATCTGGACGTTCACCTTGGCTCGATGGTGAACATGGTCGCCAAAGTCGACGGAAGTCGTGTCCGTGCTAACGGTCAGGACTTCACTGGTGATTCCATGCTTGCTAGCGCCCGAGCATACCTGGCCGATTAGTTCTTCTACCCCTCCCATCGAGTCCGGGCGGTAGGTCTTGTAGAAATGTAAAACGTGCATATCGCTTCAGGTCACCAAAGGAGCGCAAACGGCAGGGGGGCGATATCGTATCGCCCCCTTGAGTATTGCGCCGCTTGGCGTCAGGTTGCAGGCGCCCGTCCGTAGACGTCCTCGAAGCGGACGATATCGTCTTCCCCGAGATATTCTCCGCACTGCACTTCAATGAGTACGAGGTCGACGACACCCGGATTGATCAGCCGATGTTTGTGCCCAGCGGGAATGTATGTCGACTCGTTCGGTTGTAGCGAAATGACGCGTTCACCGTTGACGACGTCTGCACATCCGCGCACGACGATCCAGTGTTCGCTGCGATGATGGTGCATCTGCAACGACAACGACGCCCCGGGCTTGACGACGATGCGCTTCATCTTGAAGCGATCACCTTCTTCGAGCACCGTATAAGTGCCCCACGGACGATGAACTGTCCGATGGATTCGATACGCGTCGTGATTCGATTGCTTCAACTGCGCGACGATTTGCTTGACGTCCTGCGCGCGGTCGCGCCGGGCGATCAACAGTGCGTCGGGCGTGTCCACGACCACGAGATCCTCGACACCCACGGCACCGATCATCCGGTCTTCGGAACGGAAATAGCAGTTCGACGTATCGTGCAGAAGGGCGGCACCTTCAATCCGGTTGCCTTGATCGTCGGGCTGGGTCAGGTCGCTGATGGCGAGCCAGGAGCCGATGTCGCTCCAGCCGATGTCGCACGGCACGACTGCCGCCTTCTTCGTGCGCTCCATCACGGCGTAGTCGATCGAGATGTCCTTTGCCGTTTCGAATGCTGTGCGCGTGAGTTCCACGACGTAATCCTCGCCGATCGAGGTCCAGCTTCCGTCGGGAACGGCTTGCTTGACCGGCTCGGCAACGTCGATCGCCAGCGTTTCCATTTCGTCGAGCATCGTCTGGGCGGCGAAACAGAAAATGCCCGCATTCCACGCATGCTGACCGTCAGTCGCAAGCTTTGCAGCCACTTCGGCGTTCGGTTTCTCGACGAAGCTGACGATGTCGCAAGCGTCAGTTTCTTCACGCGTGCCGCGGTCGTACTGGATATAGCCGAAGCCCGTTTCAGCGCGGGTCGGCTTCACGCCGAACGCCACCACCTTGCCGGCATTGGCTGCGTCCGATGCCTTCTGGACTGCCGCATTGAACGCTGCGAGATCGTTGATCAAATGGTCCGCCGGCATGACGAGCATGACCGCTTCCGGACCATGGCGCTCACGCACGACCAGCGCAGCGGCTTCGATCGCTGCCGCGGTATTGCGCGAAACCGGTTCGAGTACGAACCCCATCTTCACACCGTCGTGGCGAATTTCAGTGCATTCGTCCTTGGTCAGGAAGTATGTATCGCGATTCGTGACGAAGACGATTTCCTCGACGCCTGGAATGCCGCACGCGCGAAGGTAAGTCTTTTGCAGTAATGATTGACCGTCCGCCAGCTTGAGCAGGGGTTTCGGAAACGCTTCGCGCGATACCGGCCAAAGGCGGGTGCCCGCGCCACCGCAGATGATGATGGGAACAATGCTCATGTGAACTTAAGCGGCAGGAATCTATGGTGCAATGGACGATTGTAGCCGAGATTCCGCTAGCTCCCGCCCCATCCGACGCATTAGGTTACAAACTTTTTGTGGTTCGCCGACGGGGGCGAGTCCTGTACCAGCCCCACCGGGGCTGCACCGGACTGCTTCGGCGGCTTCTGGGTTGGCATCGACCCGGGATGCACGGGCTCGCACCATCATTGACTACATTTGGCGACATAATCGCGCCCTTTTCGAGCCTGAACCCGCGCCGCACGTCAGCGCGCTGTCCGTGTCGGAGGAACTGGGGCGGCGTCGTGCAGTACGTCGCAGTGGTGAGGTGCGCAAGGTGATTGTCGGGCACGCTTTCATGACAGGCGGAGTGTTAAGCTATTGCCCCCGTCCGTGGCTGCTATTGCTTCACATGACATCCGTATTCCGTGGGTTTCGTTCCCACTCGGCACGATTCGTTGCGGGTGCTGCACGACGAGGATCTCGCAATCGAAGCAAAAGCGCGCAGCGATCGATGTTTAACTGCCGCCTCTGGCAAACCTCAAACAGTCTCCAATCAGTCGTTAGTGGACCGCATGAAGCTCGTTTTTGATCTGAATTCGCTGCGACCTCCGAGAAGCGGTGTCGGTTACTACACCCAGCATTTGCTGGAAGGACTGCGAACGCAACGGGATATCGAAGCTCTGGCAGGATGGATCGGTCCGAAAGTATACGAGGACGACAGCCTTAACGAATTGATGTGCGATCAATCCGCGCTGAAAAAGGCGGCTCGGCTGACCCGCGGGCCGGTAGCGTCAGCAGTTCGTGCGGCGCGGAATGTTCCAGGAGTCTATGAGGCCCGCACATTGCTCAGAGGGTTTGCTTCGGCGCGGCCGCGCGATGAGTTTGCAGCTCGCGGTTATATCTATCATGAGACAAATTTCATCGCGTCCCGCTATCGCGGACCGACCGTCGTTACGATTCATGATCTATCGCATCGTCGCCATCCGGAATTTCATCCCAAAGCCGCCGTTAAATACGTAGACGATGGACTACCTCGGACTCTGGAGCAGGCGCGGGCCGTGATTGCAGTGAGCCACTACACGAAGCAGGCCATTCATGAGATCTACGGTCTGCCGGACGACAAGGTGATCGCGATCCATCTTGGCGTGGAGCCCTGTTTTAGGCCTCGGGGCGAGGAAGAATGCGAGTCGGTGCTATCGCGTTCTGGATTGCGCTACCAGGGCTTCGTACTATCGGTATGCACACTTCAGCCCCGGAAGAACCTGCGCCGTCTCGTGGAGGCGTTCTCGCGCTTGCCGGTTGCGGTCCGCCAGGCGTTTCCCCTCGTGTTGATCGGCGCCGAGGGTTGGATGAATTCGGAGCTGATGCGGGAAATCGAACCGTTGGCCATGCGCGGTCAATTGATCGCACCCGGATATGTGTCCCGCAACGATCTCGTGCAGTTGTTCGCATCCGCGGCGGTATTTGCGTACCCTTCGCTTTACGAGGGATTTGGTCTGCCGGTGGCGGAAGCGATGGCGAGCGGCGTGCCCGTGCTGACCTCGAACGTCACCTCGTTACCCGAGGTGGCTGGAGGAGCGGCATGGGAGGTCGATCCGTATGCTGTTGACGCGATCGCGGATGGCCTTGAACGCACGCTGGACAATGAGTCACTGCGTGGCGAACTGGTTGCGAAAGGCTTGCGCCGGGCAGCCGACTTTACGTGGTCCGCAACGGTCGAGAAAACGTGCGACGTGTACCGTTCGGTGGCGGCGTGAATACTGCAACAGCGCGACATGCAGTCGTGCCGTTCATTGGAAGGTATGCGTGATGCGAATTGCGATCAGCGGTGCAAACGGATTCGTGGGTCGCGCCGTCAGTTTACGTGCCAACGCACAAGGCAATCACGTGATCGGGCTGGTGCGTCGGCCCGGTGTGTGCGAGTCCTACGTTCATGAGTGCGTGATTGGCGACGACAACTTTGCCGGTGTTGCGAATGGTTTCGCTGGGCTCGACCGTTGCGATGCCGTTATTCACCTAGCCGCCCGCGTCCATGTTATGCGGGATCGAGTTGCGAACCCGCTTGCTGCCTTCAGGGCGGTAAATGTCGAAGGGTCCTTGAACGTCGCAAGGGCGGCATTGCGAGCTGGTGCTCGCCGCTTGGTATTGGTAAGCAGTATCAAGGCGCTGGGAGAGGGGGAGCCGGGACGGCCGTGGCGCGAGGACGACGAGGCGATGCCGACAGATCCGTATGGCATGTCAAAACTCGAGGCCGAACTGGCGATCCGGGAATTCGGGCAAACGCAAGGTCTTGAAGTCGTCGTTGTGCGACCGCCCCTCGTCTATGGCCCAGGCGTCGGCGCCAATTTTCTGGGGCTGATGAAAGCGGTCGACATGGCGATTCCGCTTCCGCTGGCGAGCGTCACCGCTCGCCGCAGTCTCGTGTATGTCGAAAATCTGGCCGACAGCCTGCTTCGATGCGCAAGCGATCCACGCGCTGCCGGTGAGTGCTTTCATATCGCCGATGACGACGCTCTTTCCATCGTGGAGCTATTGCGCGCGCTCGGCGATGTGCTCGGCAGGCCGACGAGGCTGTTTCCAGTGCCGGTTGCGGCGTTGCACGCACTTGGCAAACTGACTGGTCGACATGCTGCTGTCGACCGTCTAACGGGTAGCTTGCGGCTCGATACCGCCCACGTGAAACGCACGTTGGACTGGCAACCTCCGTTCACGACGCAGCAGGGACTCGAAGCGACCGCTACATGGTATCGTTCGCGCGGTACCCAAATATAAACACATGCTTCTCGCAACTCCCTCATGGATCACTGCAGCTGCGGTGACGTTCGCCGCCGTACTTGCGTCCACGGCCATCCTGCGCATGCTGCTCGCGACCGGCCTCGCGTGGCGCCTTGCCACCGACATTCCGAACGACCGTTCGCTCCATACGCTGCCGACGCCGCGCGTCGGCGGATGGGGCATCGTACCGGTCTGCGTCGTTGCGCTGCTCGCGCTGGCGCCGCACTTGTGGCTGATCGCCGTCGCCGCCGCCGGACTCGCCGCGATGTCGCAGATCGACGACCGGCGCGGGCTGCCCGCCCGCGTGCGGTTCTCGGCGCACCTCGCGGCGGTCGTCGCGCTGATCGCCGTGTTCCCGGCCGACGCACCGTGGTGGCTGCTGGTCGGCATCGGCTTCGCGATGGTGTGGCTGACGAACCTGTACAACTTCATGGACGGCGCCGACGGCCTCGCGGGCGGCATGGCGCTGTTCGGCTTCGGCGCATATGCGGTCGCGGCGCTGACCGGCCCGATGCCGTCACCGGATCTGGCCGTGGCCGGCTCGGCTGTCGCCGGCGCCGCGCTCGGCTTTCTGCTGCTGAACTTCCATCCGGCCCGGCTGTTTCTCGGCGATGCGGGTTCGATTCCGCTCGGATTCCTGGCTGGTGCACTCGGCTATTGGGGCTGGCGGGCCGGCGTCTGGCCGATCTGGTTCCCGGCGCTGGTGTTCGCGCCCTTTATTGCCGACGCATCTGTAACACTTTTGAGACGTCTGTTACGTGGCGAAAAGTTCTGGCAGGCGCACCGGGAGCATTATTATCAAAGGATGGTCCGGGCGGGCGTAGGTCACCGCCGGACCGCTCTTTATTGGTACCTCATCATGCTCGCAGGCATAATCGTCGCCGTGTGGGCAAAGGGCCGCCCGGAACTGCAGCAGTGGCTGTCGTTCTTCGCGTGGTACGGCGTCCTGGCATGTATCGGACTGGTAATCGACATGCGCTGGCGCCGGTTTCAGTCGGCCGCCGAAAATAACTCTTGAGGTTTCCTGCCGATGTTGCGATCCAAAGCATCATGGCTTTCGCTGAGCGCTTTCCTGTTTGACCTGACGGCGGTTACCGCCGCGTGGTTGTTCGCCTATCTCGTCCGATTCAACGGCAGCGTTCCGTCCGATTTCATGGGCGGCGCGCTGACGGCGCTCGTCTGGGTGCTGCCCGTCTACGCGCTGATGTTTCACGTATTCGGCCTGTATCGCGGCCTGTGGGTGTTCGCGAGCCTTCCGGATCTGGTTCGGATTTCGAAGGCGGTGATTGGCGGCGGCGTGATCGTGATGATCGGCGCCGTGATGTTCCAGCCGTCGCCGATCATCCCGCGTTCGGTGTTGCTCGTGTCGCCGCTGATGCTGTTCCTCGCGATGGGCGGCGCCCGTGCGCTGTACCGCGCAACGAAGGAGTTCTACCTGTACGGCGGGCTCGTCGGGCAGGGCAAGCCGGTGCTCGTGCTCGGCGCCGGCACGGCCGGCGCGAGCCTCGCGCGCGAACTGTCGCGTTCGGGGGAATGGCGTCTGGTGGGCCTCCTCGACGACGATCTGACCAAGCAGGGGCGCGAGATCTACGGCTACAAGGTACTCGGCTCGTTCAACGACCTGAAGCACTGGACCGATGCGATGAAGGTCGAATACGCGATCATCGCGATTCCGTCGGCATCCGTCGAAACACAGCGCCGCGTTGCGACATTGTGCGTGCGCGCCGGCGTGAAGGCGATGGTGCTGCCGTCGCTGACCGCGCTGATGCCGGGGCAGGGGTTCCTGTCGCAGGTGCGCAATATCGATCTCGAGGACTTGCTCGGACGCGATGCCGTCACGATCGACACGCCGCACGTCGAGGCGCTGCTGCGCGGCCGCGTCGTGATGGTAACCGGTGCGGGCGGTTCGATCGGTTCCGAGCTGTGCCGGCAGATCCTACGTTTCAAGCCGGCGCAACTGGTCGCGTTCGATCTCTCCGAATATGCGATGTACCGGCTCGCCGAGGAACTGCGCGAGCGCTTCCCCGACCAGCCTGTCGTACCGATCATCGGCGACGCGAAGGATTCGCTGCTGCTCGACCAGGTGATGTCGCGCTATGCGCCGCATATCGTTTTCCACGCGGCCGCGTACAAGCATGTGCCGCTGATGGAGGAGCACAACGCGTGGCAGGCGCTGCGCAACAACGTGCTGGGCACCTATCGCGTCGCCCGCTCGGCGATCCGCCACAACGTGCGCCATTTCGTGCTGATTTCGACCGACAAGGCCGTCAATCCGACCAATGTGATGGGCGCGAGCAAGCGGCTCGCGGAGATGGCGTGCCAGGCGTTGCAGCAGACGAGCGAAGGCACGCAGTTCGAGACGGTGCGTTTCGGCAACGTGCTCGGCAGCGCCGGCAGCGTGATCCCGAAGTTCCAGCAGCAGATCGCGAAGGGCGGCCCGGTGACGGTCACGCATCCCGAGATCACGCGCTTCTTCATGACGATTCCTGAAGCGTCGCAACTCGTGCTGCAGGCGTCGAGCATGGGGCACGGCGGCGAGATCTTCATTCTCGACATGGGCGAGCCGGTCAAGATCGTGGATCTCGCGCGCGATCTGATCCGTCTCTACGGCTTCTCGGAAGGGCAGATCCGGATCGAATTCACGGGGCTGCGTCCGGGCGAGAAACTCTACGAGGAACTGCTCGCGGACGACGAGACGACCACGCGCACGCCGCATCCGAAGCTGCGGATTGCACGTGCGCGGGAAGTGCCGGACCATCTGCTCGACGAGTTGTTGCCGTGGCTGATGCAGCACCGCGTGCTGAGCGACGACGAGGTGCGGCGGGATCTGCGGCGCTGGGTGCCGGAATATCAGACGACCGTCGCCCCGGTGCTGCAGAGCGTGCCGATGGCGCGAGCCGTATCGAACGAATGAGCGCTCGCGGACGCCGCCCACGTTGGCCCCGAGCATGAAAAAAGCGCCCCGCGAGGCGCTTTTTTCGTTTTGGGTGCTGGACTCACTGCCCGCGTCTTTCCTTTCTCACCACCATCCACCGCGGCACCTTGAACCTGACGATGCTGAGATAAAGCCACACATACGTCAGCGCGAACAGCACGACAAAAACGAACAGGTGCACCGTGTGCCGCCAGAACAGCGTCGCCGGAATCACCGCAACGAGGCACAGCAGCCAAAGATAAGGCGACGTCAGCGAATTGCGCCGCGTGAGGTCGTGCGCATGCTTCGTCCCGACGGCCCAGCGCATCAGCCGCTTGTACACGAGCATATGAAGATGCACGCCGTCGGGAATCCCCGGCGACATCCCGCGGATGAACTTCTTCCGGTAGATCGAGAAACACGTCTCGAAGATCGGATACATGAACAGCAGCACCGGATACCACGCCGACACTTCGCGATTGCGCATCACGAGCATGATCGCGAGTTCGGCGAGCATGAAGCCGATGAAATACGCGCCGCCGTCGCCGAGGAAGATCAGCCCCGCAGGGAAATTCCACAGGAAGAAGCCGAGCACGGCGCCCATCATGATGATCGACGCCGACATCACGACCGGGTCGTTGACGTGGAATGCGACATACGCAAGCGACGCGAACATCATGAAGCTGACCATCGACGCGAGGCCGTTGAAGCCGTCGATGATGTTGATCGCGTTGGCCAGGGCCGCGACCGCGAGCACCGTGATGAACGCCGAAATGGCCACGTAGCCGAGCAGGAAGTCGAGCGGCGGCACGCTGATCCGCTTGACCGCGATGCCCAGCAGCCAGAACGCCAGCGCGGCCGCGCCCATCGTGCAGAGCAGCCGCGCGCGCGGCGACACGCGCTTGGTCAGGTCCTCGACGAGGCCCGACAGGAACGCCGGCATCCCGCACGCGACGATTCCGAGAATGCTGCCGGCGATCGTTGGATAGCGCCGCGACACGAGTAGCGCGGCAATGACGACCCCGGCGAGGATCCCGATGCCCCCGACGCGCGGCACCGGCCGCACGTGGAATTTCTGCACGCCGGCCAGGTCGCTGTCGACCGAGAATTTCTCGTGCAGATGCGCATAGCGCACGATGAACAACGTGACGAGCAGGGAGACGATGAAGCCGGACGCGAAGCTGAGCATGGGATCGCTCGAAAAATGGACAGCGGATTATACAAAACCGCGGGGGTTCCCCTCCTGCCATTTCCAGTGGTCGGCGCACATCTCGTCGATCCCGAGCGTCGCGCGCCAGCCGATGAGGTCGGCCGCGGCCTGCGGATTCGCGTAGCACTCGGCGATGTCGCCCGGGCGGCGCGCGACGAGTTCATACGGCACCGGGCGGCCCGACGCCTTCTCGAACGCGCGCACGACTTCCAGCACGCTGTAGCCCTGGCCGGTGCCGAGGTTCACGACGAAGCTCGCATCGCGCTTCGCGAGCGCGTCGAGCGCGGCGATGTGCCCCTTCGCGAGATCGACGACGTGGATGTAGTCGCGCACGCCGGTGCCGTCCGGCGTCGGGTAGTCGGAGCCGAACACGCGCAGCTTCTCGAGCTTGCCGACCGCGACCTGCGCGACGTACGGCATCAGGTTGTTCGGGATGCCGGCCGGATCCTCGCCGATCAGCCCGCTCGCATGCGCGCCGACCGGGTTGAAGTAGCGCAGCGTCGCGATGCGCCACGACGGGTCCGATACCTCGAGATCGCGCAGGACCTGCTCGGCGATCAGCTTCGACTGGCCGTACGGGTTGGTGGCCGACAACGGGAACGATTCGTCGATCGGCGAGCGCTCCGGCACGCCGTACACGGTCGCCGACGAGCTGAACACGAACTGCCGGACGTTGCGCTCGCGCATGATCTTGAGCACCGAGAGCAACCCGCCAAGGTTGTTCTGGTAATACTCGAGCGGCTTCGCGACCGATTCGCCGACCGCCTTGAGCGCCGCGAAATGGATCGTGCCCGTGATCGGATGCGCGTCGAACACCTTCGCGAGCGCGGCTTCGTCGCACACGTCGACCTGGTGGAACGCGGGCGTCCTGCCGGTGATCCGCTCGATGCGCCGGACGGACTCGGCCTTGCTGTTGACGAGGTTGTCGACGATCACGACATCGTAGCCGTTGTCGAGCAGCTCGACGGCCGTATGCGAGCCGATATAGCCCGCACCGCCGGTAACGAGGATGGTGCCTTTAGCGGTCATGCTGATGCGCTCCTTCAGAGTGTGATGCCGGTCAATGTATGAATGGTCTGCCGGTAGCGTTCGACGACTTGCTGCTCGTCGAATTCCGCGCTCACCTTGCGGCGGCCGCACGCGCCCATCGCGTCGCGTCCGGCGGTCCCGAGTTCGATCATGCGGATCAGCTGCTCCGCGAGGCTCGCACTGTCGCGCACGCGGCACAGGAAGCCGGTTTCGCCGTCGGCGACGACGTCGCGGCAACCCGGCACGTCGGTCGCGACGATCGGGCGGCCCATCGCGGACGCTTCCATCAGCGTGCGCGGCACGCCCTCGCGGTACGACGGCAGCACGACGCAGTCGGCCGCCGCGATGTGCGGGCGCACGTCGTGCGCCTCGCCAAGATACTCGACGACACCTTCGCCGACCCACACGTCGACGTCCGCGCGGCCGATCGCACTCGGATTGTCGACGCCGAGCGGCCCGAGCAGCTGGAAGCGCGCATCCGGGTAGCGATCCCGCACGACGCGCGCGGCCTCGACGTATTCGCGCACGCCCTTGTCCCACAGCAGCCGGCCGATCAGGATGAACACGGGGCCTCGGCCGGCGGGCAGCGGCACCGGTGCGAACTGGTCGAGATCGACGCCTTCGCCGTGCAGCAGCCGCGCGCGCTCGGGGTGCGCGAGCAGCTGCTCGTCGGTGAAGGTCGCGAGATCGTCGCGGTTCAGGAACCAGACTTCACGCGGAAAGCGGAACGCGAACCGGTACAGGCGCTTCGCGACGCTCGCCGCACGGCTTTTCTGGATGAACACATAGCCGAGGCCGGTCGTGACCGCGATCGACGGCACGCGCGCGAGCCACGCGGCGATCGACCCGTAGATGTTCGGCTTGATCGTGTAATGGAACACGAGATCGGGCTCGAGCGCGCGGTAATGGCGCACCAGCGCGGCAAGCGTGCCGAGATCCTCGCGCGGACTCGTGCCTTTCGACGCGACGGCGAGCGCGACGTAGCGGCAGCCCATCTGCTCGAGCAGCGGCACCGTGCGGTCGTGCGGCGCGATCACGATGACCTCGGCGCCGCGGGCGACGAGCGCACGGATCAGCCCGTGGCGGTACGTGTAGATCGCCCAGGCCGTGTTGCAGACGAGCGCGATGCGCAGCGAGGAGGTAGCGGACATGAAAAAAAGCAAAAAATAAAGCGTCGAAAATGCCGGAGGCGGGCTACGCGGACGGCCGCGCCGCGAACAGCGTCTGCTTGATCCGCTGCAGCGTACGGTACGGCGTCACGAAATGCAGCAGGTTCTTGGCGAGGCCGGCCCAGTCGTACGGGTTCAGCACGTTGAAGTGCCGCAGCAGCAGCGATAGCGTCGATATCAGCTGGCGGCGGCGCTTGGTCGCGCTGATCCCGCCCTCGTTGAGCTCGTAGTAGAGGCCGAGCTCGGGCAGGTTCGCGCAATCGTAGCGTTGCATTAACCGTAAAAAAAGATCGAGATCCTCGGCCGCGCGATACTTCGCGCGGTAATTGCCGACTTCGCGCACGGCGTCGATGCGCAGCATGACCGACGGATGCACGAGCGGCGAGCGCAGGAAGCGCGTGCGGCGCAGCGTGCGCGGGTCGGCGGGCGGGGTCAGCATGAAGCGCGGCTCGCCGGCACGCGACACGACCTGGGTCCACATGCCGACGCAGGCCACGCGCGGGTGCGCATCGAGATACGCGCGCTGCTTCGCGAGGCGCCGCGGCGCGGCGAGGTCGCCGGCGTCGATGCGGGCCGCGAAGCGGAAGCCGCGCGCCGCGAGCGCGTCGATGCCGGCCTCGAGCGCGCGCTCGATGCCGCCGTTGCGCGGCATGCGCAGCACCTCGACCGCAAGGCCGGGCAGGTCGGGCGCCACGATCGGCGGCGTGCTGCCGTCATCGACGATCAGCACGTGCACCGGCGCGTCCTCGCGAAACGACGCGAGGGTGCGCACGACGTCGTCGTGGCCGTTGTAGGCCGGCATCAGCACGGCCACGTCGTCGAGCGGGGGCGGGCAATCGGGAGACGTCATGGGCGCAGCTTGAAACGAATGTAATAAAAATTAACGGCGGCGGCGGCGAGATAGCCGGCCGCCAGCCCGACGAGCGCGCCGTACAGGCCGAGCCGGGGGATGGCGAACACGTTGACGAGCGCGGCGATCGCGAGCGCGAGCACCCATTTCGCCAGCAACACGAATTTTGCTTGATATTTGAGAACGATAAGATTGCCTATCGCCTCGATGCCGGCCGGCACGGACAGCCAGACCGCCCAGCGGAAGATGTCGACCGACGCCTCGTAACCGCGGCCGAACACCTTGCCGACGATGAGCGGCGCGGCCGCGTCCAGCACCAGCGCGCCGGCCATCATCAGGCCGGCGGTCATCGCGATCAGCCGGACGATGTTGCGGCGCAGCCGCGCGACGTCCTGCACGCGGTACACGAACGCGGGCGCGATGGTCTGCGCGAGCATCAGCGCGAGCGTGATCCAGTTCTCGTTGAGCTGCTGGGCCGCCGAGTAGCGGCCGAGATCGGCGAACGACACGTGACGCTCGAGCATCAGGCGGTCGAGCTTCAGGAACAGGTACATGCAGATCAGGCCTAGCCAGAACACGGTGCCGGCGGTGGCAAAGTGCCTGAACAGCGGTTTGTCGAACGTCCAGCCGAGCGCGCCGCCGTTACGATGGCGGAAGTAGAGCAGCAGCGCGAAGCCGATCACGGCGGCCTCCAGCGCCCACAGCCACGCGAAGCGGGCAGGGCCGGCGGCCGCGCGGACCAGCAGCCAGACGAGCAGCGCCTTCGCCAGCGCGGTGAGCATGCTGGTCACGAGCTGCGGCTTGCTGTAGGTCAGGCTCTGCAGCCACGCGTTGATCACGCCGACGAACGGCTCGCGGAACACCATCGTGACCGCGAGGCCCGCGAGCATCGCGCCGACCAGCGGGTCGAACGCGCCGGCGCCGATCGCGATCCAGGTCGCGACGAGCGCGACGGCGGACACGCCGATGCGCAGCACGAAGGCGCTGCCGAGCACCGCGCCGAGTTGCGCGGGCGGGCGCTGGACGATGGTCGGAACCAGGATTTCGGCGCCGCACACCCAGGTGAGCGGCGCCAGTACGAGGAGAAGCGTATTCGCATACTGCCATTTGCCGAACACGTCCGGCCCGAAATAACGGGCCAGAAGACCGCTGATCGCGATCGCGACGCCGATCTGCGTGAGCCGTTCGAGCCCCAGCCAGACGAGATTCGCGACGGCCTTCGCGACGTCCGGGTTGCCGAATCGCTTCAGCATGCGGGGCAGCCGCGCGAGCGGGAGGCGGCCGGCAGGGCGCCCGAAGGCGGCGGGTTGGCGGCGGCGGAGCGGCTAGGCATTAAAATGGACAAAATACGCGTCATCAAAACCCGCGATTATAAGTGGGATCGGGGCCGCTCCAGCCGTCCCGTTCCTTGTTCCGCAAGGCCCGCATGTACGATGGCCGGCATGCGCGAAAGGCGGCCAGATTATTTTCCATGCACGCAACCCAGAGAGAATCGATGATCTCCCAATCCATCTTCAAGGCATATGACATTCGCGGTGTGGTCGGCAAGACGCTCGACGCCGACACGGCGCGCGCGATCGGCCGGGCATTCGGCAGCGAAGTGCGCGCCCAGGGCGGCGACGCGGTCGTCGTCGCGCGCGACGGCCGCCTGTCGGGGCCCGAGCTCGTCGGCGCGCTCGCCGATGGCCTGCGTGCGGCAGGCGTCGACGTCGTCGACGTCGGCATGGTGCCCACGCCGGTCGGCTATTTCGCGGCGAGCGTGCCGCTCGCGCTGAAGGACGGCGAGCGCCGCGTCGATTCGTGCATCGTCGTCACCGGCAGCCACAACCCGCCCGACTACAACGGCTTCAAGATGGTGCTGCGCGGCGCGGCGATCTACGGCGAGCAGATCCAGGCGCTGTACCGCCGCATCGTCGACGAGCGCTATGAAACGGGCAGCGGCGCGTTCGAGCAGTTCGATGTCGCCGATCAGTACATCGCGCGCATCGTTGGCGACGTGAAGCTCGCGCGCCCGCTGAAGCTGGTCGTCGACGCCGGCAACGGCGTCGCGGGCCCGCTCGCGACGCGCCTGTTCAAGGCGCTCGGCTGCACGCTCGTCGAGCGCTTCACCGACATCGACGGCACGTTCCCGAACCACCACCCCGATCCCGCGCACCCGGAAAACCTGCAGGACGTGATCCAGGCGCTGAAGGATACCGACGCCGAACTCGGCTTCGCGTTCGACGGCGACGGCGACCGCCTGGGCGTCGTCACGAAGGACGGCCAGATCATCTTCCCGGACCGCCAGCTGATGCTGTTCGCGGAAGAAGTGCTGTCGCGCAACCCGGGCGCGCAGATCATCTACGACGTGAAGTGCACGCGCCATCTCGCGCAGTGGGTGAAGGCGAAGGGCGGCGAGCCGCTGATGTGGAAGACGGGCCATTCGCTCGTGAAGGCGAAGCTGCGCGAGACGGGCGCACCGCTCGCGGGCGAGATGAGCGGCCACGTGTTCTTCAAGGATCGCTGGTACGGCTTCGACGACGGTCTCTACACGGGCGCGCGCCTGCTCGAGATCCTCGCGAAGACGGCCGATCCGAGCGCGCTGCTCAACGCGCTGCCGGACGCGATGAGCACGCCGGAGCTGCAGCTCAAGCTCGAGGAGGGCGAGAACTTCCGCCTGATCGAGAAGCTGCAGAAGGAAGCGAAGTTCGACGGCGCCGACGAAGTCGTGACGATCGACGGCCTGCGCGTCGAGTACCCGGACGGCTTCGGCCTCGCGCGTTCGTCGAACACGACGCCGGTGGTCGTGCTGCGCTTTGAAGCGGAGACCAAGGAAGGGCTCGAGCGCATCCAGGCGGACTTCCGCCGCGTGCTGACGGCCGCGAAGCCGGACGTCGAGCTGCCGTTCTGAACCCCGGCGGCCTGCGGGCCGCCGCCGGTGCGACGACGGTAGAAGGATCGTCGCGCCATTCCCGAAAAGCGGCGCACGCTGACGGCGTGCGGCCGCTTTTTGCCTGTGTGCCTCCCCGGGCGCGATAAAATCGCGTCTTTATGCCTGTCGCCGGCTGTCCGCCGGCGTTTTTTCAGCGTGCAAAAGATCCTGATCGTGCGCGTGTCGTCGCTGGGCGACGTCGTGCACAACATGCCGGTGATCGCCGATATCCGGCGTCGCCATCCCGACGCGCAGATCGACTGGCTCGTCGAGGAGAGCTTCGTCGACCTCGTGCGGCTCGTCGACGGCGTGCGCGACGTGCTGCCGTTCTCGTTGCGCCGCTGGCGCAAGAAGCCGTTCTCGGGCGCGACGTGGCGCGAGATCCGCGCGTTCCGCAAGCGCCTCGCGGCCGAGCAGTACGACCTCGTGATCGACTGCCAGGGGCTCATCAAGACGGCCTGGGTCGCGAGCTGGGCGCGCGGCCCGCTCGCCGGCCTCGGCAATCGCACCGACGGCGCCGGCTACGAATGGCCGGTGCGCTTCTTCTATCGCAAGCGCGTGCCGATCGCGCCGCGCACGCACGTGGTCGAGCGTTCGCGCCAGCTGGTCGCGGCCGCGCTGGGCGACCCGGCGCCGACGCCGGCCGATCCGGTCGACTTCGGCCTCGATACGCGCGCGGCGGCGCGCGCGGTCGCGACGCTCGGCCTGAACCTGCCGGTGCCGTACGTGGTGTTCGTGCATGCGACGTCGCGCGCCGACAAGCAGTGGCCGGATGCCGCTTGGATCGAGCTCGGCCAGGCGCTCGTGCGGCGCGGCGCGTCGCTCGTGCTGCCGTGGGGCAACGACGCGGAGCGCGCGACCAGCGAGCGGCTCGCTCAGTCGTTCGGCGCGGCGGCGATCGTGCCGCCGAAGCTGTCGCTGCCGGCCGTCGTCGGCCTGATCGACGGCGCGGCCGCGACGGTCGGGGTTGATACAGGTCTGGTTCACATCGCGGCCGCGCTGAAGCGTCCGACGGTCGAACTGTACAATTTCGCGACGGCCTGGCGCACCGGCGGATACTGGTCGCCGAACGTCGTCAATCTCGGCACGGCGGGGCAGCCGCCGTCGATCGCGCAGGTGAAGGCGGCACTCGCGGGCTTCGGCCTGCTGTGATGCCCGTCATGCCTGTCCTGCCTGCCTTGCCTGTCACGCACGCGAACCGATCATGAGCGAATCCCAGATCATCGAAGTCCCGTCCGCCGACTGGAGCGGACACAACCTGTCGACGCCGCGCGAGCAGCTGCTCGCCGCGGTCGAGGAAGGCAAGGTGCTGTATTTCCCGCACCTGCGCTTCGCGATCGAAGGCGGCGAGGAAGCGTTGCTCGATCCGGCGCTCGCCGACCCGAAACGCAAGAACATCAGCCTCGCGCCGAACGGCGGCGCGCTCGTCGGCGTGCTCGGCGACAGCGTCACGCAATCGGCCGTGCGCGCGCTGGTCGCGCGCTTCCAGCAGCAGGCCGGCACGCTCGTCGACGGCCTGTTTCCCGAATACCGCGGCAAGCTGCGCGTCGCGCCGACGAGCCTGCGGCTGATGCAGGTCGAGACGCGCCAGACATCCTGGCGCAAGGACGACAGCCGGCTGCACGTCGACGCGTTCCCGTCGCGGCCGAACTACGGCGAGCGGATCCTGCGCGTGTTCACGAACGTGAACCCGGCCGGCGTGCCGCGCGTGTGGCGTGTCGGCGAGCCGTTCGAGGACGTCGCGAAGCGCTTCCTGCCGAAGATCCGGCCGCAGTTGCCGGGCTCGGCGTGGCTGTTGAACCTGCTGCACGTGACGAAGTCGCCGCGCAGCGCGTACGACCACCTGATGCTGAACCTGCACGACGGGATGAAAGCCGATCTCGACTACCAGAAGACTTGTCCACAGCAGACGATGCCGTTTCCGCCGGGCAGCGTGTGGATATGTTTCTCCGATCAGACTTCGCACGCTGTGATGTCCGGCCAGTTCATGCTCGAGCAGACCTTCTTCCTGCCGGTCGACGCGATGGTGCGTCGCGAATGCGCGCCGCTCGGGATTCTCGAGCGCCTGCAGGGCAGGGCGCTGGTTTGAGCGCGCCTTTTCACCGACGCAATACGAGGGCTGCTGCATGCTGAGGGCGATCTATCGCGCGCTGTGGTGGCTCGTCGCGCCGATCGCGGTGATCCGGCTCCTCGTGCGCTCGCGCAAGGAGCGCGGCTATCGCGAGCACATCGGCGAGCGCTTCGGCCACGTCGCCGGCCGTTCGCCGGACGATCGCGCGCCGCTGATCTGGGTGCATGCGGTGTCGGTCGGCGAGACGCGCGCCGCGCAGCCGCTGATCGACGCGCTGATGCGCGCGCGGCCCGACGCACGCATCCTGCTCACGCACATGACGCCGAGCGGCCGCGCGACCGGCGAGCAGATCTTCGGCGAGCGCGTGCTGCGCTGCTACCTGCCGTACGACATGCCGGGCGCGGTGCGGCGCTTCCTGCGCGCCTGGCGGCCGACGCTCGGCCTCGTGATGGAAACCGAGGTGTGGCCGACGCTGGTCGACGAGTGCCGCCGCGCGGACGTGCCGCTCGTGCTGACCAACGCGCGGATGTCCGCGCGCTCGCATCGGCGCGCGGCGAAGTTCGGCGCGGCGACGCGCGACGTGTTCGGCGGATTCTCGCGCGTGCTCGCGCAGAGCCCGGCCGACGCGGAGCGGCTGACGTCGCTCGGTGCACGCAACGTGGCGGTGCTGGGCAACCTGAAGTTCGACATGACGACGCCGCCGGAACTGGCGGCGCGCGGCCACGCATGGCGCGACGCGATCGGCACGCGGCCGGTGTGGGTCGCGGCCAGCACGCGCGAGAACGAGGAGGCGCTGGTGCTGCAGGCGTTCGCCGCGATGAAGACGGCCGGTGCGCTGCTGATTCTCGTGCCGCGTCATCCGCAGCGCTTCGCCGAAGTGGAA
Organism: Burkholderia sp. Bp8994; assembly: GCF_003853805.1. NCBI lineage: Bacteria > Pseudomonadati > Pseudomonadota > Betaproteobacteria > Burkholderiales > Burkholderiaceae > Burkholderia > Burkholderia sp. Bp8994. Next base: position 157,869 of record NZ_QTQH01000008.1, on the reverse strand, counting down.
GCGCTGGTCGCGCGCAATGGGTTCAAGTGCGTGCGGCGTTCGGTGTGGAGCGCCGACGCCGCGGCGCTCGCGGCCGGCCGACCGGCCGCCGAACCGTTGCCGGCCGACGTGACGGTGCTGCTCGGCGATTCGATGGGGGAACTCGGCGCGTACTATGCGGCCGCCGACGTCGCGTTCATCGGCGGCAGCCTGCTGCCGCTCGGCGGGCAGAACCTGATCGAGGCGTGTGCGGTCGGCGTGCCGGTGCTGATCGGCCCGCACGTGTTCAACTTCACGCAGGCGACCGCCGATGCGGTCGCGGCCGGCGCGGCGATGCAGGTCGCGGATCCGCTCGATCTCGCGCACGTGCTCGATGCGCTGTTCGCCGACCACGCGCGGCGCGTCGCGATGGGCGCGGCCGGCGCCGCGTTCGCGTCGCGCCATCGCGGCGCGACCGCGCGCTCGGTGGACGTGCTCGCGGCGCTGCTGCCGCCCGTCGAGCGCGGCGGGCGTGCGATGCACGGCGCGGCCGACGCATCCGACGACTGAGCGGGCGGCGCAGGGCCGTCCCCCGGGCCGACGTGGCGGCGGCATGTCGCCGCCGCGTCGCTCACACCGTCAGCAATCCTTTCCTTTCGATGAACGCGACGACATCGGCGACGCCCTCGAGCGCCTTCAGGTTCGTCATCACGTAAGGCCGCTCGCCGCGCATCTTCTTCGTGTCGGACGCCATCACGTCGAGGTTCGCGCCGACGAGCGGCGCGAGATCCGTCTTGTTGATCACGAGCAGGTCGGACTTCGTGATACCGGGCCCGCCCTTGCGCGGAATCTTCTCGCCGCCGGCCACGTCGATCACGTAGATCGTCAGGTCCGACAGCTCGGGGCTGAAGGTCGCCGCGAGATTGTCGCCGCCCGATTCGATGAACACGATGTCGGCGTCGGGGAAGCGCGACAGCATGCGGTCGACGGCCTCGAGGTTGATCGACGCATCCTCGCGGATCGCCGTGTGCGGGCAGCCGCCCGTCTCGACGCCCATGATGCGTTCCTCGGGCAGCGCGCCCGCGACCGTCAGCAGGCGCTGGTCTTCCTTCGTATAGATGTCGTTCGTGATCGCGACGAGGTCGTAGCGCTCGCGCATCGCCTTGCACAGCATTTCGAGCAGCGTGGTCTTGCCGGAGCCGACCGGGCCGCCGATGCCGACGCGCAGCGGCGGCAGTTTCTTGGTGCGGCGGGCGGAGGAGGTTGCGGGTGCGTTCATGGCGTGGATCGGGTTCAGGAGCGGAACAACCGCGAATACTGGGTTTCGTGCCGTGCGGACAGGATGCCGAGCTGCGGCGCGAACGTGTTGATGGCGTCGGGCGGCGTCGCGAGCGCGCGGCGCACGGCCGCGTCGATCGCGCCGCGCAGCGCGACGATGATGCGCTGGCCGGCGAGCTGGCCGAGCGGCACCGCTTTCAGCGCGGCCGATGTCTGGTTCTCGACCCAGCCGAACGCGTATGCGGCGAGCGTGGCGTCGGCGCCGGCACCGTGTGCGGCGGCCGCGTATGCGAATGCGGTCGGCAGCGCGATCGGCGTGAGCGATGCGAGCGTCGCGCGGCGCGCGGGATCGCCCCATTCGAGCGACGCGCACAGTTGCGCGAGCGACCAGCCCATCTGTTCGGTCTCGCGGCGCAGCTCCGCCGATTCGCGGCTCGCGACGAACCATGCGTTCTCGCGCGCCAGCGCGTCGGCGTCGTGCGCGTGCCAGCGCGCGAGCTGGTGCGCGAGGAACGGCAGCTCGCCGTGTGCGAGCACGTCGGTCAGCCCGCTCGCGATCCAGTCGCACGCGGTGTCGGCGTCGCGGATCAGGTTCGCGTCGAGCGCGGCTTCGAGTCCCTGCGAATAGCTGAACGCGCCGATCGGCAATGCGGGCGACGCGAGATGCAGCAGCGCGACGAGCTCAGTGGTGGTCATGACCGTGGTGGCCGTGCGAGCAGCCGGGACCATGCTGATGATCGTGATCGTGATCGTGATCGTGCGAGTGCGAGTGGCCGTGGTGTTCGCCGAAGACCTGCTGCGCGAGCGCGTAGTCCTCGGCGAACGTCGCATCGTGCCCGTGCTTGTGGCCGCCACCATATGCGCCGGCTTCCGGCTGGAACGGTGCGCTCGTTTCTTCGACCTGCGTGTCGAGCCGGCGCAGCATGTCAGCGAGCACCGGATCGGCTTCGAGCTTCAGGTAACCGTCGCCGATCTCGACCGGCGTGTGACGGTTGCCGAGGTGATACGCGGCGCGCATCAGCGTGAGCGGGTCGGCCGCGCGCACCAGCAGCACGGTCTCGGAGGCAGCGGTGACGCGCACGAGCGCGCCGTCGTCGGCGACGAGCACGTCGCCGTCGCGCAGCACGGTGCCGCGCGGCAGCAGGACCGCGACGTCCTCGCCGGTGTCGAGCGTGGCCGCGAGGCGGCTCTTGCAGCGGGCGTCATAGGCGAGCGTGAGCGTCGGCGCGCGCGCGACGAGCGACGCGGCGAGCTTCACGTTCGGGGCAATGCGTTTGTCGAGGGTGCGCATGGAACGGAAAACCGGAAATCAGAACAGGAAATAGCGCTGCGCCATCGGCAGCACCGTCGCCGGCTCGCAGGTGAGCAGCTGGCCGTCGGCGATCACGTCGTAGGTTTCGGGATCGACGCTGATCGACGGGCGCCATGCGTTGTGGATCATGTCGGCCTTCGTCACGTTGCGGCAGTTGCGCACGGGCACGACGCGCTTCGCGAGCCCGTAGCGTTCGGCGATGCCCGCGTCGGCCGCCATCTGCGACACGAAGGTCAGCGACGTGCGCGCGAGCGCACCGCCGCGCGTGGCGAACATCTCGCGGTAGTGGACCGGCTGCGGCGTCGGGATCGACGCGTTCGGGTCGCCCATCTGCGCCATCGCGATCATCCCGCCCTTCAGGATCATCGACGGCTTGATCCCGAAGAATGCGGGCTCCCACAACACGAGGTCGGCCCACTTGCCGGGTTCGATCGAACCGACTTCGTGCGCGATGCCGTGCGTGATCGCCGGGTTGATCGTGTACTTCGCAACGTAGCGTTTCGCGCGGAAGTTGTCGTTGCGCGCGCCGTCCTCGGGCAGCGCGCCGCGCTGCACCTTCATCTTGTGCGCGGTCTGCCAGGTACGGATGATCACTTCGCCGACGCGGCCCATCGCCTGCGAGTCGGACGACAGCATCGACAGCGCGCCGAGATCGTGCAGGATATCTTCGGCCGCGATCGTCTCGCGGCGGATCCGCGATTCGGCGAACGCGAGATCCTCGGCGATCGACGGATCGAGGTGGTGACACACCATCAGCATGTCGAGATGCTCGTCGAGCGTGTTGATCGTGTACGGGCGCGTCGGGTTGGTCGACGACGGCAGCACGTTCGCTTCGCCGCACACCTTCAGGATGTCGGGCGCATGGCCACCGCCCGCGCCTTCGGTGTGGTACGTGTGGATCGTGCGGCCCTTGAACGCGGCGACGGTCGATTCGACGAAGCCGCCTTCGTTCAGCGTGTCGGTGTGGATCGCGACCTGCGTGTCGGTATCGTCGGCGACCGACAGGCAGTTGTCGATCGCGGCGGGCGTCGTGCCCCAGTCTTCATGCAGCTTCAGGCCGATCGCGCCGGCCGCGATCTGCTCGACGAGCGGCTGCGGCAGGCTCGCGTTGCCCTTGCCGAGGAAGCCGAGGTTGATCGGCCAGCCGTCGGCCGCCTGCAGCATCCGCTCCATGTGCCACGGGCCCGGCGTGCAGGTCGTCGCGTTGGTGCCGGTGGCCGGCCCCGTGCCGCCGCCGAGCATCGTCGTGACGCCCGACGCGAGCGCTTCGTCGATCTGCTGCGGGCTGATGAAGTGGATGTGCGTATCGATGCCGCCGGCCGTCACGATCAGCCCTTCGCCGGCGATCACTTCGGTCGCCGCGCCGATCGCGATCGTCACGCCGGGCTGGATGTCGGGATTGCCGGCCTTGCCGATCGCGGCGATCCGGCCGTGCTTGATCGCGATGTCGGCCTTCACGATGCCCCAGTGATCGAGGATCACCGCGTTCGTGATGATCGTGTCGGGCACGTCGGCGGCCACGCGCTGCGACTGGCCCATCCCGTCGCGAATCACCTTCCCGCCGCCGAATTTCACCTCCTCGCCGTAGGTCGTGAAGTCGCGTTCGATCTCGATCAGCAGTTCGGTATCGGCGAGCCGCACGCGGTCGCCCGTCGTCGGCCCGAACATTTCCGCGTACGCGCGGCGGCTCAAGCGTAGTGTCATGTGCTGTTCCTGAAGAGCGGGGCGCGGCTTACAGCGGCCCCATCACCTTGCCCTGAAAACCATAGACGGCGCGTTCGCCGGCCAGCTCGACGAGCTCGACGGTGCGCGTCTGGCCCGGCTCGAAGCGCACGGCCGTGCCGGCCGCGATGTTGAGCCGGAAGCCACGCGAGGCCGCGCGATCGAACGACAGCGCGTCGTTGACTTCGAAGAAGTGGTAGTGCGAGCCGACCTGCACCGGGCGGTCGCCGGTGTTCGCGACGACGAGCGAGATCGTCGCGCGGCCCGCGTTCAGTTCGTGCTCGCCGTCGTCGGTGAGGATTTCGCCGGGGATCATGCGTGCTACCTCGGTCACGGAATCGGGTGGTGGACGGTGACGAGCTTGGTGCCGTCCGGGAAGGTCGCCTCGACCTGGATGTCGGGGATCATCTCCGGCACGCCGTCCATCACGTCGTCGCGCGTGAGCAGCGTCGTGCCGTAGTGCATCACCTCGGCGACGGTCTTGCCGTCGCGCGCGGCTTCCATCAGCGCGGCGGTGATGAACGCGACCGCTTCCGGATAGTTGAGCTTCAGCCCGCGCGCGCGGCGGCGCTCGGCCAGCAGCGCTGCCGTGAAGATCAGCAGCTTGTCCTTTTCTCGGGGAGTCAGTTTCATGAAGGCAGTCGTTCAGGAAAACGTAATTTTTATCGGTGCGCGGGATGCCGGCGGGGGCGCGGTTCATCGTAGCACCGCGCCGTTGTTCCTGCGTCGTGTATCCGATATGTAAGCAGCAAGGTGCGTGCCATGTCGGTGCGGCGTGCGGCGATGCGCGATCGTGGTGCGCGATGCATGGATCGTGGGCAACGCGGGCGTCGCTGCTGCGCCGAAACGGTGCGTGCCGGGCCGCGTGCTCAGGTCTGCCAGAGGCGCAGCGGTCGCGCGTCGACACCGTGCACGAGCGGGCGCAGGTGGAGCCAGCAGTCGGTGAAGTGACGCTGCAGCGCTTCCATCGACGTCGACACCGCGCGCACCAGCACGACGCCCGGCGTCACGCAGGTCGCGCCCGCGCGCAGCGTGTCGTCGAACGGCATCCGCGCGGCAAGCGTTTCGGCGAGCGCGGCATCGCACGCGGCGCCGGCCGCCCACAGCGTGCCGTACACGGGAAAGCCGGCGAGGCCCTGCAGCGAGCCGCGCAGCGGATCGTGTGCGTCGAGCAGCGCGCGCTCGGTCCACAGCGGCCGGCCGTCGGCATCGACGAGTGCCGAACCCGACACGATGCGGCCCGCCGACCACGTTTCGCCGGCCGCCTGCCGGCCGAGCTGCGTCGCGTCCCAGCCGATCGCGCTCGCGCCCGCGCCGAGCGTCACCGTGAAGTCCAGCGCGGCGTGGGCCGCGTCGAAGAACAGGTTGTTCTGCGGCAGCCAGTCGAGCTTCGCGTGCGCGCCGACCGTGATGCCGATGCGTTGCGTCGCGTCGAGGCCGTTCGACTTGTACCACTTGGTCGCGCCGGGCGTCGTCAGCACCGCGTGCGTGCCGTCGCCGAGCGCGATGTCGATGTCGAGCCGGTCGCCGCCCGCGACACCGCCCGGCGGGTGGACGATGACCGCGTGGCAGATCGCGTCGCCTTCCGGATACAGCGGCCGCTGCACGCGCAGCGGGCCGTCGTGCAGCCGATGGACGAGCGTCGTGCGCGCGCCGTGCCGTTCGAAGCCGAGTTCGAGACGGCCGCGCCACGACTTGGCGACGGCGGGGCGGGACAGCGGGGCGTGGGAATCGAGGGCGGACATCGGCGGGAAGCAGGGAACGGGCGCGGTGATCGAGGATGCTACCGCAACACTATACGCTTGGGTGTTCGGGTTGCCGAACGTGGCGAAGGGGAGCGGCGACGGCGCCGGCCATCGCGTGACATGCGTCGACCGTCGGCGCCACGCGTGGGCGCAATCCTGCGCTGCGTGGCGCGCTACACCGCGATCAGCTCGCGCACGCCGTTCGTTTCCATGTCCCGCGCATCGCCGCCGGCGATGACCTCGCCGCGGCTCATCACCCAGTAATGGTCTGCGATCGAGCGCGCGAAGTCGTAATACTGCTCGACGAGCAGCACGGTCATCTTCGATTCGTCGACGAGCTGGCGCAGCGTGCGGCCGATGTCCTGGATGATCGACGGCTGGATGCCCTCGGTCGGCTCGTCGAGGATCAGCAACTGCGGCTCGCTCATCAGCGCGCGGCCGATCGCGAGCTGCTGCTGCTGGCCGCCCGACAGGTCGCCGCCGCGCCGGGCGCGCATGTCCTTCAGCACCGGGAACAGGTCGTAGATGCGGTCGGGCACTTTCGATGGCGCCTTGCGGCTTGCCGCGCCGACGAGCAGGTTCTCCTCGACGGTGAGCCGCGGAAAGATGTCACGGCCCTGCGGCACGTACGCGAGCCCGGCCGCGACGCGCGCATACGGCGGCAGTGCGCCGAGCGCGGTGCCGCGCCACGACACGCTGCCGCTCTTCGCGGCGACGACGCCCATCAGGCAGCGCAGCAGCGTGCTCTTGCCGACGCCGTTGCGGCCGAGCAGCACGGTGAGCTTGCCGTCGTCGGCGGCCAGCGTCACGTTGCGCAGGATGTGGCTGCCGCCGTAGTACTGGTTCAGTGCATCGATCTTCAGCATTGCGTCACCGTCCGAGGTAAGACTCGATCACCGCGTCGTCGCGCTTGACCTGGTCGAGCGTGCCTTGCGCGAGCACCGCGCCTTCGGCCATCACCGTCACGCGGCCCGTGTCGCCCGCGAGCGCCGCGACGAACTCCATGTCGTGCTCGACGACCATCATCGAGCAGGTGCCGCGCAGCGTGTTCAGCAGCTTCGCGAGCTCCATCGTCTCGTGGTCGGTCATCCCGGCCGCCGGCTCGTCGAGCAGCAGCAGGGCGGGGCGCTGCATCAGCAGCATGCCGATCTCGAGCCGCTGCTTCTGCCCGTGCGACAACTCGCCGGCCGCGCGATACGCGTCGCTTTCGAGGCCGATCAGCGCGAGCGTCTCCTCGATCTTCGCCTGCGCCGCGCGGTCGAGCCGCGCGCGCAGCGACGCGAGCCAGCCCTTGTCGGTCTGCATCGCCAGTTCGAGGTTTTCCCACACCGGATGCTGTTCGAACACGGTCGGCTTCTGGAACTTGCGGCCGATCCCCGCGCGCGCGATCCCGGGTTCGTTCATCCGCGCGAGGTCGATGGTCTGGCCGAGAAACACCTTGCCCGCATCGGGCCGCGTCTTGCCGGTGATCACGTCCATCATCGTGGTCTTGCCCGCGCCGTTCGGGCCGATCACGCAGCGCAGCTCGCCCGCGTCGATCGCGAGCGACAGCTTGTTCAGCGCGCGAAAGCCGTCGAAGCTCACCTCGATGTCCTCGAGGTAGAGGATCGTGCCATGCGACGTGTCGATGCCGGGCGGCGCCACGCGGCCCATCGATGCGCTGCCGCTGACGGCCAGCAGCTCGTCCTCGGGCGGTGGCGTGAACTGGTAGAGGGCGGTGCCGTTCATGCGCGTTTCCCCTTTGCGAGCAGCGTGTCGACGAGGCCCATGATGCCGCGCGGCAGCAGGAGCGGCACGAGCACGAAGATCAGGCCGAGAAAGAACAGCCAGTATTCGGCGAAGTACGCGGTAAAGAGGCTCTTCGCGCCGTTCACCGCGAACGCGCCGACGATCGGCCCGATCAGCGTGCCGCGCCCGCCCACCGCGACCCAGATCGCCATTTCGATCGAGTTGCCGGGCGACATCTCGCCGGGGTTGATGATGCCGACCTGCGGCACGTACAACGCGCCCGCGATCCCGCACAGCACGGCCGACAGCGTCCATACGAACAGCTTGTACGCGAGTGGGCTGTAGCCGAGGAACATCAGCCGCGTCTCGCCGTCGCGCACCGCGGTGACCACGCGCCCGAGCTTGCTGGTGACGATTGCGCGCGCGACGATGAACGCGAGCACGAGCGTCGCGAAGGTCAGCAGCAGCAGCACCGTACGCGTGCCGGGCGACGTGATCGGAAACCCGGCGATGCGCTTGAAGTCGGTGAAGCCGTTGTTGCCGCCGAAGCCCGTCTCGTTGCGAAAGAACAGCAGCATCGCCGCGAACGTCAGCGCCTGCGTGATGATCGACAGGTACACGCCCTTCACGCGCGAGCGGAACGTGAAGAAGCCGAACACCCACGCGAGCACGGCCGGCACGAGCACGACCAGCGCGAGCGCCCACGCGAGATGCTGCGTGCCGCTCCAGTACCACGGCAGTTGATGCCAGTCGAGAAACACCATGAAGTCGGGCAGGTCGCTGCCGTACTTGCCGTCGCGGCCGATCTCGCGCATCAGGTACATGCCGATCGCATAACCGCCGAGCGCGAAGAAGAGGCCGTGGCCGAGGCTGAGAATGCCGCAGTAGCCCCACACGAGATCGAGCGCGAGCGCGGCGATCGCGTAGCACATCAGCTTGCCGGCGAGCGTCATCGCATACGCGGACAGATGGAACGCGCTCGACTCGGGCGCGACCAGCGCGGCGAGCGGCACGCCGATGCCGATCGCGACGCACAGCGCGACGAGCGCGAGCCATGCGCGACGCGACAGCAGCGCGGGGCGGGGCGGCAGGCCGAGCGCGAATTTTTCTTCCGCACGCGCGGCGGCAGCGGGCTTCGGCGCGTCGGCGATCGGCTTCGACAACGAATCGGTGATTGAAGTCATGTCAGGCCTCCGCGCTGCGTCCCTTCGGGGCGAACATGCCCTGCGGACGTTTCTGGATGAACAGCACGATCATCACGAGCACCGCGATCTTCGCGAGCACGGCGCCCCAGAACGGCTCGATCGCCTTGCTGACGAGGCCGAGCCCGAAGCCGCCGAGCACGGTGCCGGCGATCTGGCCGACCCCGCCGAGCACGACCGCCATGAACGAATCGATGATGTAGTTCTGCCCGAGGTCGGGGCCCACGTTGCCGATCTGCGACAGCGCGCAGCCGCCGAGGCCCGCGATGCCCGCGCCGAACGCGAACGCATACGCGTCGACGCGCGCGGTCTTCACGCCGACGCACGCGGCCATCCGGCGGTTCTGCGTGACCGCGCGCACGAACAGGCCGAGCCGCGTCTTCGTCAGCACGCCCCACGCGACGCACACGACCGCGAGCGCGAACGCGAGGATCGCGAGCCGGTTGTACGGCAGGATCAGGTTCTGCATCACGGTGACGCCGCCGCTCATCCACGACGGGTTCACGACCTGCACGTTCTGCGCGCCGAACAGCATGCGCGTCGCCTGGATCAGGATCAGGCTCACGCCGAAGGTCGCGAGCAGCGTCTCGAGCGGGCGGCCGTACAGGTGCCGCAGCACGAGCCGCTCCAGCACGACGCCGACCAGCGCGGCCGCCGCGAACGAAACGGGCACCGCGACGAGCGGATACCAGTCGAACGCGGCCGGCGCGTAGCGCTGGATCAGCGTCTGCACGACATAGGTTGCGTACGCACCGATCATCAGGAATTCACCGTGCGCCATGTTGATCACGCCGATCAGCCCGTACGTGATCGCGAGCCCGAGCGCCGCGAGCAGCAGCACGCTGCCGAGCGACAGGCCCGCGAACACGGTGCCGGCGATTTCGCCGCGGCGCTGCAGCGCGTGCAATGCGTCGAGGCCTTGCTGCGCGGCGTCGCGCACGCGCGCGTCGGGTTCCGTGTAGCTGCCGTCGGCATTCTTCGCGACGAGGGGGCGCAATTGCTCGATCATGTCGAGGTCGCGGCGCGCGGCCACCACCTGCACGGCATCGAGACGCTTCGCCGGATCGGCGTCGTGCAGCGCGGCGATGGCCCACAGTGCGTCGAGGCGGCGTTTCAGCGCGGGATCGGTTTCCTTCGCGCGCGCGCGATCGATCATCGGCTTGAGCGCCGGGTCGGGCGACTTCAGCAGCGCATCGATCGCGTCGCGGCGCGCGGCGACGTCGGGCGACGCGAGGGCGAGGCCCGACAGCGCGCCGGCGATCTTCGTGCGCAGCAGGTTGTTCAGCATCACGGGCTGCGCGTCGCCGGCCGGCGTCGCGGCTTGCGTGAGCGCGTCGCGCGCGGTGTCGCCCGTCTGGATCAGCAGGCGGCCGTCGCCGGTCGCGAGCGCGTCGCCGCTCGACAGCGCATTGAGCAACGCGACGGCGCGCGGGTCGGCATCGGCGGCGAGACGGTCGACCGCGGCCGTCTTCGCGTCGAAGTCGTCGCCGGCGAGCGCGGCGGTATCGGCGGCCGTCAGGGCGAACGCGGCGCGCGGCAGTGCGCCCGCCAGCGCGGCACAGGCGACGACCGCGACGGCGGCGCGGCGAAAGCGTGTAGGCATCGGGAGATCCTGTCGGGCGTGGGAAAGCGGGTTCGTGCGGCGGTGCGCGTGCGATGCGTTACGGTGAGTACCGGCATTCGCGCACCGGCCTGCAAGCGGAGCGCCACGCCGGTGCGCCGCGCCCCGCATCGCATCAGGCCAGCGTCGCGCGCTGCCGGCGCAGGAACGCCGGGATCGAGCTGACGATGTCCGGCTTGCCCTGGTTGCCTGCGATGAACGGGCTCCACGGCTGCGCGCGCACCGCGGTCTTCGTCTTCCACACGACGTTGAATTGCCCGTCGCCGCGGATCTCGCCGATCATCACCGGCTTGTGCAGGTGATGGTTGCCGTCCATCGTGAGCGTGAAGCCCGAGGGGCCGGCAACGGTCTGGCCGATCATCGCGACGCGCACCTTGTCGACGTCGGTGCTCTTCGCCTTTTCGACGGCCTGCTTCCACATGTGGATGCCCACGTAGGTCGCCTCCATCGGATCGTTCGTCACGCGCTTCGCGCCGCCCGGCAGGTTGTTCGCCTTCACCCACGCGGCAAACTGGTCCTTGAACTTCGTGTTGGTCGGGTTCTTCACCGACATGAAGTAGTTCCACGCGGCGAGATGGCCGACGAGCGGCTTCGTGTCGATCCCGCGCAGCTCTTCCTCGCCGACCGAGAACGCGACCACCGGCACGTCGGTCGCCTTGATTCCCTGGTTGCCGAGCTCCTTGTAGAACGGCACGTTCGAATCGCCGTTGATCGTCGAGACCACGGTCGTCTTGCCGCCCTGGGCGAAGTTCTTGATGTTCGCGACGATCGTCTGGTAATCGCTGTGGCCGAACGGCGTGTAGACCTCCTGAATGTCGGCGTCCTTCACGCCCTTCGATTTCAGGAACGCGCGCAGGATCTTGTTGGTCGTGCGCGGATACACGTAGTCGGTGCCGAGCAGGAAGAAGCGCTTCGCGCCGCCGCCTTCCGCGCTCATCAGGTACTCGACGGCGGGGATCGCCTGCTGGTTCGGCGCGGCGCCCGTGTAGAACACGTTGCGCGACATTTCCTCGCCTTCGTATTGCACCGGGTAGTAGAGCAGGCCGTTCAGCTCCTCGAACACCGGCAGCACCGACTTGCGCGACACCGACGTCCAGCAGCCGAACACGCACGCGACCTTGTCCTGCGTGAGCAGCTGGCGCGCCTTCTCCGCGAACAGCGGCCAGTTCGATGCGGGATCGACGACCACCGGCTCGAGCTTGCGGCCCATCACGCCGCCGTTCTTGTTGATCTCTGCGATCGTCATCAGCGCCGTGTCCTTCAGCGACGTTTCGGAGATTGCCATCGTGCCCGACAGCGAATGCAGGATGCCGACCTTGATCGGGCCCGTGCCCGCATCGGCCGCGTGAGCGAACGGACTCTTGCCTGCCAGCGCGAGTGCACCGGCCATCGAACCGAACTTCAACAGACTGCGACGTTTCATCGGGATCCCCTTGTCATGTTGGATGTGCGTGCGCCGTGGCGGCGCCGGCATCGGAGTAACGCAAGGCATGTGCCAGTCGCGCCGATGCACGCCGGGCGTGCCTGTGCGGGGCGGCGCGGGGCGCCGGCGCGGTGCGCATGACGCGTCGTGCAGCATGCGCGATCCGTTGCGGTGCGCTCGCACGGGCGCAAATGGTGCACGGCGGGCGCCCGTGTTCGAGCGCGTGCGTCACACGTCGAAGGGGGGCGGCGCGGGATTGATGCGCACGCATCCGGCCGTGTCGTGTCGGCGTCGCGTGCACACGGCTTGGTCATGAAGTGCCAGGGGAAGGGCGAGGCGCTCCGCTCGACGGGTGCGTTGCCCGGGTTCTCGCCGCCTCGCGTCATCGAGCGGACGCGGATGGCCGGCGTGCGGAAACAAACGGAAGAGGATGGAACGGTGCAGCAGAAACGCAAACGGGCGCGCGATGCGCGCCCGTTCGGCGGGACTGGAGCGATCGGCTATTACTCGCCGGTCGCCGTGGCGGCGCGCGATGCGCCGCCGGGAAGGTCAGTAACGCGGTACGGACGGATCGACGTCACGCGACCACGCGTCGATGCCGCCCTGCAGGTTGTACAGCTTCGTGAAGCCGCGCGATTCGAGGAACATCGCGACTTGCGCGCTGCGCATCCCGTGATGGCACACGCAGACGATTTCCGCTTCGTCGTCGAGCTCCTCGCTGCGCGCGGGGATCTGCTGCATCGGGATCGACACGCTGCCGGCGATCTGCGCGGTCGAGATTTCCCACGGCTCGCGCACGTCGAGCACGACCGGCGCGGGGCGCGCCGGATCGCGAAGCCATTCCGCAAGCATCGCGGGCGTCAGGATCTGCATGGGGCCGCCGCTCAGAACTTGAAACGCGACGGTTCGATCGCGTTGACGAGGTGGTCGACGTAGGTTTCGAATACGTCGGCGACGCGGTACTGCTTCTCGTCGATGCGCGTGATGACCTGCGCCTTCATCACCGGACGGCCGCCGACGAACGCCGACAGGCGGCCGCCGATCTTCAGCTGTTCGAGCATCTGCTGCGGCACGACCGGCAGGCCGCCCGCGACGCAGATCACGTCGTACGGCGCCTTGTCGGGCCAGCCGAGCGAACCGTCGCCGAGTGCGACTTCCGCGTTCGTCACGCCGTCGTTGCGCAGGTTGTCGGCCGCGAACTTCGCGATGGCCGGATCGATCTCGACGGCCGTCACGTGCTGCGCGCGATGCGCGAACAGCGCGGCCAGGTAGCCCGAACCCGCGCCGATCACGAGCACGTTCTCGTGCTTCTTGACCGCCAGTTCCTGCAGCACGCGCGCTTCGACGCGCGGGAACAGCATCTTGCTGCGGCCGCCGGGCAGCGGCAGCTCGAGGTCGGCGAACGCGAGATCGCGGTGTTCGGGCGACACGTAGTGTTCACGCTTGACGATCGACAGCAGGCCCAGGACGTCCAGATCCAGCACGTCCCACGGCCGGATCTGTTGTTCGATCATGTTGAAACGCGCGTTTTCGATATTCATGGTGTGGTCACGCAGCCAGGTCGGCCATCAGCGGGGATAGAGAAACTTCGTGATTGTACCAAACGGGGCGGCGGCGAAGCCTTCAGACGGCCTGCAACAGACCTTTACGCCTTGCTCTTCTTGATCTGCGCCTCGAACGCGAGGTCGAGCTTGCTCGCCTTGCGCGGCTTTTTGGGGCCGAATTCGTCGACGAACCTGACGAATTCGTCGAGCGGCAGCGGCTCGCTGCGTTTCTCGGCGGTGCCGCCGGAGCGGTCGACCAGGTAGAACAGGCCGCCCGCCATCGCGACGGCGGCGAACTGCGGGTTGCCGGAACGGGTCTTGAGGCGTTCGACCGCGTGGGTTGCTTTGGTGGTGCGCATCGTGCGGGTTCTTGCAGGGGCGTGGAGCCCCTTACTTTATCAAACCGGCCGCCCGCATGCGGCCGTGCGGTGTCAGACGGTGCGCGAGTAGCGCTGATGCGGCGTCTGGCCGAGGTACGCGTCGAACGCCATCGCGATGTTGCGCACGACCATCCGGCCGGCCGCATGGATCGTCAGGCGGTCGCCGGCGACGGTCAGCAGGCCGTCCTGCTCGAACCCGCGCAGCGCGTCGAGCTCGCGCGCGAAGTGATCGGCGAAGCGGATCCCGTGCGCCGCCTCGATATGCGAGAACGGCAGTTCGAGGTTGCACATCAGCTGCGTGATCACGTCGCGGCGCAGCCGGTCGTCGGGCGTGAGCCGCACGCCGCGCGCGATCGGCAGCTGGCCCGCGTCGAGCGCGGCGCCATAGGCCGGCAGGTCCTTCGCGTTCTGTGCGTAGACGTCGCCGACCTTGCCGATCGACGACACGCCGAAGCCGATCAGGTCGGTATCCGCGCGCGTGCTGTAGCCCTGGAAATTGCGTTGCAGCGTGCCGTTGCGCTGCGCGCGCACGAGTTCGTCGGAAGGCCGCGCGAAGTGGTCCATCCCGATGTACACGTAGCCGGCCTGCGTCAGCATGTCGATCGCGAGGCCGAGCAGTGCGATGCGCGTTGCGGGCGGCGGCAGCGTCGCGTCGTCGATCTGCCGCTGCATCTTGAACAGGTGCGGCATGTGCGCGTAGCCGAATACCGACAGGCGGTCCGGCGCGAGCTCGATGATCGTCTCGAGCGTGCGCGCGAACACGGCGACCGTCTGGTGCGGCAGCCCGTAGATCAGGTCGACGCTGACCGATTGGAAGCCCGTCGTGCGCGCGGCCGACAGCAGGTCGGCCGTCATCGCGAGCGGCTGGACCCGGTTGATCGCCTGCTGCACGACCGGATCGAAATCCTGCACGCCGAGGCTCAGCCGGTTGAAGCCGATGTTGCGCAGGTGGACGAGCGTCGCGGGCGTGACCGTGCGCGGGTCGATCTCGATCGAGAACTCGGCGTCGGCGTCCGGCGCGAGCGCGAAATGTTCGCGGGTGGCCGCCATCAGCTCGGCCGTTTCGTCGTCGGACAGGAAGGTCGGCGTGCCGCCGCCCCAGTGAAGCTGCGTGACCGGGCGCGCGGGATCGAACAGCGCGGCCTGCAGCGCCAGTTCGCGCTTCAGTTGCTCGAGATACGGGCGCGCGCGGCGGCGGTTGTTGGTCGCGATCTTGTTGCAGCCGCAATAGAAGCAGGCCGTATTGCAGAACGGGATGTGAAAGTACAGCGACAGGTCGCTGGCCGACGCGCCGGGATCGCCCGCGGCGCGCACGTAGTCGGCCGGGTCGAATTCGTCGCGGAACTGCAGCGCGGTGGGGTAGGACGTATAGCGCGGCCCGTTCGCACCGTACTTCGCGAGCAAATCGGGACGGAACAGTGTGTCGGCAGAACCGGAACTCATGATGGTCTCGCGCTTTTTGGATGCTTTGGAGTATATGAACGCGCGTTCCGGCTGCATTGTGTAATAACGTCGCAGCCGGCGGTGGCACAATGCGCGGTGGGCTGCCGCACGCTGCGTCCGGTTGCCGCACCGTTTTTTGTTGTTCGTGAGAGAGCCGAGTGTCCGTCGAAATGCCTGTCCGTCCGGCGCCCGCCGAGGTCCCGCCGCCGCATGCGTGCCGCGAGGGGTGCGGCGCATGCTGCATCGCGCCGTCGATTTCCTCGCCGATTCCGGGAATGCCCGACGGCAAGCCGGCCGGCGTGCGCTGCGTGCAGCTCGGCGACGACCTGCGCTGCCGGATCTTCGGCCGGCCCGAGCGGCCCGCGTGCTGTTCCGGGCTGCAGCCGTCCGCCGAGATGTGCGGTGCGTCGCGCGACGACGCGCTCGCGTGGCTGACGCGCCTCGAGATCGCGACGCAGCCGTCGCCCGGCGCGGCCCGCTGACGCGCTGCCCGCGCTGTCGTTTGCCGGCACGCGCATGGAACCGGCGACGCGCGTCGAAGCACTAACTTGGGTCCCCGGCGCCACATGGGGCGGAGCCGATAACCGGACTGCCGCTTCGCCCGATACAGGAGATTGTTCAGCATGACCGCATCTTGCACGCCTGGCCGGCGCCGCTTCCTCGCCGCTTGCGCCGGCGCCATCGGCGTGTCGGTATCGCTCGCCGCCTGCGCGTCGACGTTTCCGTTCATTCCCGATCACTACACGTTCTCGCGCGGCGACGTGCAGAAGGCCGTCGCGCGCAAGTTTCCGTACCAGAAGACGGTCGCGCAGGTCGTCGACGTGTCGCTGGCGAATCCGGCCGTCAACCTGCTGCCCGACCAGAACCGCGTCGCGGTGCAGCTCGATGCGCATTTCGCGAGTCCGTTCCTGAGCGAACCGGTGAGCGGCAAGTTCACCGTGTCGGGCCAGCTGGCCTACGACGCGCCGAGCCGCTCGGTCGTGCTGAAGGCGCCGGCCGTCGACAGCCTCGTGCTCGACGGCAACGCGCAGATGTACGCGCAACAGGTCGGCGCGGCCGCCGGCCTGCTCGCGACGCAGGTGCTGACCAACTATCCGATCTATACGTTCAAGCCCGAGCAACTGCAATTTGCCGGCGTGAACTACGAACCCGGTACAATTACGATTCTTACAAACGGCATACGCGTGGCGATCGTCGAAAAGTGACGGCGCACCGCGCGCGGCCGGGCGGGCCGCGGCGGTGACGCGGCCCTTTCTTTCGACTACTTCGGAGTTGGGCCACGGATGGACTGGATCCTGATCTGCAAGGCATTGATCCTCGGCGTCGTCGAGGGGCTGACGGAATTCCTCCCGGTGTCGAGCACCGGCCACCTGATCGTCGCGGGCAGTTTCCTGAATTTCAACGATGCGCACGCGAAGACCTTCGACGTCGTGATCCAGTTCGGCGCGATTCTCGCGGTCTGCTGGGAATACCGGCAGCGGATCGTGTCCATCGTGTCCGGGCTGCCGAGCCGGCCCGACGCGCAGCGCTTCACGCTGAACGTCGTGATCGCGACCATTCCCGCGATCGCGCTCGGCCTGCTGTTCGAGAAGAAGATCAAGGCCGTGCTGTTCTCGCCGGTGCCGGTCGCATTCGCGCTCGTCGTCGGCGGCGCGATCATCCTGTGGGCCGAGGCGCGGCAGCGCGAACGCAGCGAGCCGCCGCGCGTGCAGTCGGTCGATGCGCTCACGCCGCTCGATGCGCTGAAGGTCGGCCTCGCGCAATGCTTCGCGCTGGTGCCGGGCATGTCGCGCTCCGGCTCGACGATCATCGGCGGGATGCTGTTCGGCCTCGACCGGCGCGTCGCGACCGAATTCTCGTTCTTCCTCGCGATTCCGATCATCTTCGGCGCGACGCTCTATGAAACCGTCAAGGACTGGCAGGCATTCACGGTCGACTCGCTCGGCCTGTTCGCGCTCGGGCTGGTTGCCGCGTTCGTCAGCGCGTTCGTGTGCGTGCGCTGGCTGCTGCGCTTCGTCGCGACGCACGACTTCACCGTGTTCGCGTGGTACCGGATCGCGTTCGGCCTGTTCGTGCTGCTGGTGGGCTACAGCGGGTGGCTGAACTGGGCGTGATGCCGGTGCGGGGGCGCAGGTGCTCCCGACAGATGGATGAAGAACGGCCCGATCGGCAAGATGCCGGTCGGGCCGTTTTTCATGGCGCGGCGCGCAGCGTGCGCCATGCCGCCGCGAGCCGTGTTCAGCCGGCGCGCTTGCGGAACACCAGGTCCCACACGCCGTGGCCGAGCCGCAGCCCGCGCCGTTCGAACTTCGTGACGGGGCGGTAGTCGGGGCGCGGCGCGTAGTCGGCGGCCGTGTTCTCGAGCGTCGGTTCGGCGCCGAGCACTTCCAGCATCTGTTCCGCGTAGTTCTGCCAGTCGGTCGCGCAATGCAGGTACGCACCTGGTTTCAGGCGCGATGCGAGGTGCGCGACGAGCGGCGGCTGGATCAGCCGGCGCTTGTGGTGACGCGCCTTGTGCCACGGATCCGGGAAGAAGATGTGCACGCCGTCGAGGCTTTCCGGCGCGAGCATGTGCTCGAGCACTTCGACCGCGTCGTGCTGGATGATGCGGATGTTCGGCAGGTCCTGCTCGCCGATCAGCTTCAGCAGCGCGCCGACGCCCGGCTCGTGCACCTCGACGCCGAGGAAGTCGTCGCCCGGGCGATGCGCGGCGATTTCCGCGGTCGACGCGCCCATCCCGAAGCCGATTTCCAGGATGCGCGGCGCGCGGCGGCCGAACACGGCGTCCCAGTCGGGGATTTCAGCGGCGTACGGCACGACGAAGCGCGGGCCCAGATCGTCGAGCGCGCGACGCTGGCCGGTCGACACGCGGCCGGCGCGCGTCACGAAGCTGCGGATGCGGCGTCGGTGCAGCGGATTGACTTCGTCGGCGCCGTCGGCGGCTTCGTCGGGAAGGGCGGCGTCGTCCGGCGGCAGGCCGGCTTCGTTCGGATCGTCGTGCATCATCGGTGACAGAGAAAGGCTTGGTTCGGGCGCGGGCCCGTTACGCCCGCTACGCGCAGCGGTGCTGCCGGATGGACAGGCAGATGGTACAAAAAAGCCGCCTTCGACGAGGCGGCTCTTGCGCAGGCTGCCGAGCAGCCGAAGGTGGAGCGGGCGATGGTAACAGCAAAAACCCCGCAACTTGTTGATAAATAAACGCTTTCCTCAATTCGAGATGGAGGAAAGTACTTAATTATCTACTTGTTCAGGCCATCTTTCAAGACTCATTGGTCAGCACGTTCCATCGGATGCTCCTTCGCAGCTATCCGTGTCGACGGAGCTATTCGGCAGTTCCGTTTTTCTATCGCTTCAGATACACCGCCGTAATCTGCGTGCGCTCATGCCTCAGCTCGCGGCTGATGGCCTGCCGCGCCTGCGCATCCAAGGTGCGCTGCGCGGGCGTCAAGCCCCACACCACCAGCCAGGGTGGACGCACGGGCTCTGAAAACATGCACGAGGCGCAGAGCAGGCAACACCCGGCCACACAGGACCCCAATCGGCTGAAGGAAGGCTGTACGTGCGCCAAGACCAACGGCAGCATCAGCTTCGCCATGGGCAGCGAGACGCTCAGGCGAATCGCCAATGTGGTTTGCTGCCGAATCGGCCCCTTGCGCAGCGTTTGGAGGAAAGCCGGCAACTGACCCATACGAAGGAACGGATTGTGTTCCACCGGGGGCAAGGGTACGGCGACAACGTCCAGATCGGTGGCAGGATTTTTCTCCAAGTCGGGGACGACGACGAGGGCGAAACGGAACATCTGGGCGAACCAGGTCCGCACCTTTTCGGCCACGGAATAGGACTTGCGCGCTTCGATTCGCTGGATGACTTCGAGCAGATGGCCGCGTGTCACATCGTAGATAGACAACGAGCGCAGCAGGGGCAGAACGTCGTTGTCGAAGCCGCGGCGGATTTGCGAAAGTGTGCTCTGCCGGCCGTCAGGCAGGACAATCGACCGGTGAGCCAGCCATTGCTCGAAGACAGCCGCGAAGGTGTTGTCGCTGGCCAGGCGCGCGCTCCGTTGCTTCTTCTTGCGCTCGATGTGCGGATTGATGCCCTTGGCGAGCTGCGAACGCGCCTCATCGCGCATCGTCCGTGCTTCCTGCAGCGACACCTCCGGATAGGTCCCGAATGAGATCGGCCGTTGCTTGCCTGCCCAGTAGTAGCGGAAATGCCAGGCGCGACCGCCTGTGGCTGTAACCTGGAGGAAGAGACCGAGCGAGTCCCGGAGGGTGTACTTTTTGCCCGTCGCTTTGGCGTGACGGACCGCGAAATCTATAAGAGACATGTCATCGACTCCTGAATCGAAGTTCAGGGTGATGCTGTTCTATCGTCGCTCACGCTCCCACAAACAATGCGGAACTGCTCGCCACCGCAAAAAACTACTTAAAAACCTACTTGTTTTGGGTGGCTTTTGGTGGCTCAGTATGACTCTTGGTGGAACTCAAAAGGCCGAAAAACCCTTTGAATTCAACCGACTACAGAAGTCACTGGAGCGCAGTGGAAACTAAGCGTGGAGCGGGCGATGGGAATCGAACCCACGTCATCAGCTTGGGAAGCTGAGGTAATGGCCATTATACGACGCCCGCAGAACGGGTAATTCTACAGGGTTTGGCGCGGATGTTGCAAGCGAGGCGTTTTGAGGCGTTTTGGCCGCCGGCCTTGAAACCGGCGTGGCCCGGTGGCGGTGCGATCGATCGCCGGTAACGAGCGTCAAGGATCGGTCTGCAGCGGTCCGTCAACGCAAGGCCGTCCGGAAAATGCGCTGGCGGCGCGCCTGCATGCGGGCCCGTGTCGAAAATGGACGAGTCGGTGTCGGACGCATACAAGCTGCGGTGCAGCTTTCGAACTAACGTGACAGACCTCTTACCCGATCGTTAGTCTGGAGCTGACATGTCCGATTTCATCACCGTTCTGCGCAAAACCTGCCCGACCCCGGTCGTCGACGCGACCAAGTGGAAGCGCATCGGCGGCGATCCGCACACCGTGAACCTCAACGCCTACGTCTCCAAGGACGGCAGCAAGATCATGGGCACCTGGATCTGCACGCCGGGCAAGTTCGAGGTGAACTACGAGAAATGGGAGTACTGCCACTTCCTCGACGGCTACTGCATCATCACGCCGGAAGGCGAGGAGCCTGTGCACCTGAGGGCCGGCGACGTGTTCGTGATCGAACCCGGCATGAAAGGAACGTGGGAAGTGGTGGAGACGGTGCGCAAGTACTTCGTCTTCGCCTGAGCGTGTGGATCGGTTCGGGCTGCGCCAACGCGCCGGTCGCACCGACGCGTTGAGCCGCACCTTCAGCCGATACCGACGAACAGCGGATTCAGCCGGGGATCGCCAGCAGCGAACCCCGGCCCAACAAAATAAAACGCGTTCCGGGTCGGAAACAGCTCCCGAGCGTGGTCGCACGCCCGGCCGGTTCCACTATCGCGCGGATCGCGCCGGGTGACGCGCTGTTCACCCGCCTGTTCACCGGCAGCGACATGTTTCGCATGCGATGCCGATCGGCGCGGCGGTGCCGCGGTACAAGCGTAAATCGCGGGGGCGCCATTGGATCTCGGCGCACGTTGCCGAGGCCGCGCATGGCCGACGCGCAAGTGCACGTGTCACGCGCCTCGCGCATGACGGAGCACGCATGCGCGCACCGATGCAGTACGGCACGATTCGGACGCTGTCGCTCAAGTCGCATGACTTCACGGCATCGCGACGATCGCGAGCATGCAGGGCATCGCGCAAGCGCCTATGATGCAGCGATCCGCCCGTCACGCCGGCTGCCGCGCGTGCATGGCCCGCGAACGCCGAACGTTTTCCCGGAACCCCGACCATGCGCATCACCGACATCCGCGAGCAGGCGATCCCGGTTTCCCGCTATGCCGATCCGGCGATTCCGTCGGGCGGCCTGACGACGAGCGTCGTCGCGATCGTCACCGATGTCGTGCGCGATGGCCGGCCGGTCACGGGCTATGGCTACGCGTCGGTCGGCCGCCATGCGCAGGGCGGGCTGATTCGCGAACGGTTCGCGCCGCGTCTGCTGGCCGCCGCGCACGCCATCGCCGACGACGCCGGCACGAACCTCGATCCGTTTCGCGCATGGCGCGCGATGATGGCGGGCGAGAAGCCCGGCGGGCACGGCGAACGCTGTGTCGCGGTCGGCGTGCTCGACATGGCGATCTGGGATGCCGCCGCGAAGATCGCGGGCCTGCCGCTCCATCGCTTCGTCGCCGACCGGCTCGCGCGCCACGCGGCGCCCCGCGTGCGCGTCTACGCGGGCGGCGGCTACCGCTATCCGCACGACGATCTCCCGCACCTGTCGGACGAGATGCGCCGCATCGCCGATCTCGGCTACACGCACGCGAAGATCAAGATCGGCGGCCCGGATATCGACCAGGACACACGCCGCGTCGAAACCGCCGCGGCCTGCCTTGCCGACAGCTCGCATCTCGCGGTCGACGCGATGAACGCGTACGACGCGACGAGCGGCCCCGCTGCCGCCGCGCGGCTGGCCCCGTTCGAACTCTGGTGGTTCGAGGATCTGTGCGACCCGCTCGACCTGCCGCTTCACGCGGACCTGACTGCGCAATACACGCCGCCGGTCGCGGCCGGCGAGGCGTTGTTCTCGCTCGCGGAAGCGAAGCTGCTCGAGCGCTACGGCGGCCTGCGCCCGGACCGCGACGTCCTCGTGTTCGATCCGGTGCATTGCTATGGCCTGCCGGGCTACCTGCAGATCGTCGACCATTTCGTGTCGAACGGCTGGCGGCGCGATGCGTTCTGGCCGCATGGCGGTCATCTGTTCTCGCTGCACGTCGTGTCGGCGCTCGGGCTTGGCGGCGCGGAAGTCAGCCCGTTCGCGTTCCATCCGTTCAGCGGGCTGGCGGACGGCGCAACGGTCGACGCCGGCTACACGCCCGTGCCGCAGGCGCCGGGCATCGGTTTCGAGCTGCATGCCGATGCCTGTCGCGCGTTTCGCTCGGTCGCGGGCCGCTGACCGGCGCCGCCGGTGTCAGCGCGCGTCGATCGCGAAGCGGGCCGTGCATGCTTTGGCGGGCCGGCTTGGCGCGGATGCCGCCGTCAGCCGATCGCGTGCACGCCGACCAGCAGCAACGCGCCGACGACGATCAGCAGCAACGCATGAATGCGCGTGCCCATCACGCACACGGTCGACCCGACCGCGATCGCCCGCGCGGCCCAGCCGCCGTCGAGCGCGCGCAGCAGCACCCAGACCGACGCGAGGATCATGCCGGCCGCGACCGGGCGCAGGCCGGCTTCGAGTGCGATCTGCCAGCGTGCGCCCTGGTGCCGCCGCCACAGATGCGCGACGCCGTAGATCAGGAACGCGGTCGGCCCGAACAGCGCGAGCGTCGCGATCACCGCGCCCCAGAAGCCCGCCACCTGCCAGCCGATCAGCGTCGCGAGCAGCGAGCCGGGGCCGGGTGCCATCCGCGCGATCGCGAAGTCGTTCACGAACTGCGTGGCCGTCATCCAGTGATGCACGTCGACGACCTGCCGCTGGATGTCGGCGATGATCGCCTGTCCGCCGCCGATCGTCGCGATCGACAGCGGCGCGAATACGCCGAACAGGGCGGCGTAGCGTGACGGGGCAGTCATCGTTCGGCGCTCCCGCCGGTGGCGGCGCCCGCACGGCGGTATTCGAGCGCGACGCTCAGCGTGCCGCCGATCAGCACGGTCCAGACGAGCGGCCAGTGCAGCACCGCCACCGACACGAACGTGAGCGTCGTCACCGCGAACGGCAGCGCGCGGCGCGGCAGCCGGCGCACCGCGGTGATCGCCATCGAGATCGACAGCCCGATCGCCGCGGCGGCCGCGCCCGCGAGTGCGACATGCGTGAGCGGAAAACGCGTGAGCGTCGAGAACGCGACGCCGAACAGCACGATCAGCACGGCCGGCGGTGCGATGATGCCGGTGAAGCCGGCCACCGCGCCGCGCCATCCGGCCAGCCGGTAGCCGATCCAGATTGAGAGGTTCTTCACGTTGACGCCCGGCAGCGCCTGCGACAGCGCGAGGCCGTTGAGGAACGCCTCTTCGTCGAGCCAGCGCCGCTCGTGCACGAAGTCGCGCATCATGCGCCCGCTCAGCCCGCCGCCGAAGCTGGTGAGGCCGATTTGCGCGAACGCGATGAACAGCGCGAGGACGCCGGGGGGCGGGGCAGCGCCGTCGGGCGGCGCGGGTGCGATCGGGGTGGCGGGCGAAGACATCGGACGGACAAGGCGCGGCGGGTGGGCAGTCGCCCATGGTAGCAAGCGGTGCCTGTCAGCACGCTGACATCGGGCCGGCGAGGATGCTTGCGCAACGACGTCGGCGCGCCCGCCGAAACCGGCGCGCGGCTAGGCCCGCACGACCGTCACGCCCGCGGCCTCGATCGGCTCGGTCAGCGCCGCATCGGTTTCCCGTTCGACCACGATGACCTGTGCGAGCGCGAGCTCGCCGATCACGAACTGCGACGCCGCACGCAACTTGGATTGCGACGCCAGCACGATCGTCTCGCCGGCTCGCGCGGCCAGCGCGCGCTTGATCGCCGCTTCCTCGAAGTCGCCGGTGCTGAGCCCCGCGACCGGATGAACGCCCGTGACGCCCATGAAATACAGGTCGGCGTGGATGCGCGCGATGCCTTCCATCGCCGCGGCGCCCACCGCGACGATCGAATGCTTGTACAACCGTCCGCCGATCAGGATCACGTCGATCGACGGATGCGCGGCCAGCGCGACGGCGACGCTCGGGCTGTGCGTGACGATCGTCGCGCGCAGGTCGGGCGGCAACTGGCTGACGAGCAAGGCCGAGGTCGTGCCGCCGTCGACGATCACGACCTGTCCGGGCGCGATCATCTGCGCGGCGCGGCGTGCGATACGCCGCTTTTCCGCCGTGTCGAGCGTCTCGCGCTGCGCGAACGGCGCGACGGCCGGCGACGCCGGCAGCGCGCCGCCGTGCACGCGTTGCAGCAGGCCTTCGGCCGCCAGCTCGCGCAGGTCGCGGCGCACGGTGTCCTCGGACACGCCGAATTGCGCGCTCAGTTCGACAGCCAGCACCTGGCCGTCGCGGGCGAGCGCGTCGAGGATCGCTTTCTTGCGTTGGGTCGTCAGCATCGTGTTTGCACGAAATTTCTTGAAATTGCACGAATATGCACGTTACCATGAGTGCCATCACTTGTCGAATGGGAGGCCGCCATGGCCGCAACGCGGGACCGCGTCCGCATCGTCGATACGACGGTGCTGTCCGATGACTGGTATGTGCTGAAGAAGGTCACGTTCGATTTCCTGCGCCGCGACGGCACGTGGCAGCGCCTCAGCCGCGAAACCTACGATCGCGGCAACGGCGCGACCATCCTGCTGCGCAACGCGGCGACGGGCGACGTGCTGCTCACGCGGCAGTTCCGGATGCCGGCGTTCGTCAACGGACACGACGGGATGCTGCTCGAAGCCGCCGCGGGCCTGCTCGACGACGCGACGCCCGACGCACGCATCCGTGCCGAGGCCGAAGAGGAAACCGGCTATCGCGTGCGCGGCGTGCGCAAGGTGTTCGAGGCGTTCATGAGCCCGGGCTCGGTGACGGAGAAGCTGCATTTCTTCGTCGGCGAATACGATGCGTCGCTGCGCACGGGCGACGGCGGCGGGATCGCGGAGGAGGGCGAGGATCTCGAGGTCGTCGAGATGCCGCTGCACACGGCGCTGGATGCCGTCGAGCGCGGCGAGATCGTCGACGCGAAGACGATCATGCTGCTGCAGTACGTCGCGCTGCGTGAACCCGCGGGCGGGCGCGCAACGACGGGATGAGGCCGCGGCGCGGCACTCGAACGGGCGTATGATCGCGCGACGCCATTCGTACACCGTTCGACGCTACCGCTGCGCCATCATGCCGATTTCCGATTCGCCCGACTCCATCGGTTCCGCCGATTCCAATGCCGCTGCCGCGCCACTGCCGGCGCATCTGGTCGCGTCCGCCGTCGAGGCGCTCGCGCGGGCCGATGCGCTGCTCGTGACGGCCGGCGCCGGCATCGGCGTCGATTCGGGGCTGCCCGATTTCCGCGGCACGGACGGCTTCTGGCGCGCGTATCCGGCGCTGCGCCACGAGCGTTTCGAATTCCACGAGATCGCGTCGCCGCAGGCGTTCCGCGCGCATCCGCAGCTTGCGTGGGGCTTCTACGGGCACCGTCTCGAACTCTACCGTCGGACGGTGCCGCACGCGGGCTTCGCGATCCTGCGGCGCTGGATGGACGCGATGCCGAACGGCGGCTTCGTGCTGACGAGCAATGTCGACGGCCAGTTCCAGAAGGCCGGCTTCGATCCGGCGCGTGTCGTCGAGATTCACGGTTCGATTCATTCGATGCAATGCCTGCGACCCTGCTCGGACGACACGTGGGACGCCGCGCCGTTCACGCCCGACGTCGACGCAGCCGCGTGTCGGCTGGTCGGCGAGTTGCCGCGCTGCCCGCGGTGCGGCGGCCTCGCGCGGCCGAACATCCTGATGTTCGGCGACCACGGCTGGCTCGGCGAACGCTACGACGCGCAGGAGCGGGCGCTGCACGACTGGATCGCGCAGGCAGGACGGGTGAGCGTCGTCGAGATCGGCGCGGGCACCGCGATTCCGACCGTGCGGCTGCTGAGCGAACGGCTCGGCGCCGACGTGATCCGCATCAACGCACGCGAAGCCCATGCGCGCCGCGCGGACGTGATCGGGCTGAAGGGCGGCGCGCTCGCGACGCTCGCCGCGCTCGACCGCGCGTGGCACGGGGGTTGAACGCCGCACCCCGGTACGGGCTGCGTTCGCCCGTTGCGGTTGGCCGACGAGCGCCTGCACGAGTGCCGGGGCTTGTCGCACGGCACGGCGATTGAACGCCGCACCCCGGCACGGCCTGCGTTCACCCGTTACGGCTGGCCGACGAGCGCCTGCACGAGTGCCGGTGCTTGCGGCGAACCGAGGCCGGTCACGTAGTCGTAGCCGCCCGCGGCGTTGCAGATGCTGCCGCAGCTGCCGTTGGACCCGGTCGTGACGTCGTGATAGTCGCTGCCGTAGGCGTTTTTCCCGACCGTATAGAGCGTGTTGTAGGTACCGCTCAACGGGCTTTTGCCGGCCGCCGCGCGCAGCGAATTCGCGATCGCGACGAGTGCCGACCATTGCGGCGCGCCTGCGCTGGTGCCGCCGACCTGGAACCAGCCCGCCTGCCCCTGGTAGGTGACCGAGTCGTACACCGCGAAACCGCTGGACGGGTTCGCGTCGTAGCTGACGTCGGGCACGCCGCGCTTGCCGGCGACCGGCACCGGCCAGGCGGTCTGGCCGGCCGGTTCGCCCTCGACGGAACTCACGCCGCCGCCGCTGCCGCTCCACGCGGCCTCGCCGACGTAGGCGCCGGATACGTCGGTGGACAACGTCGTGCCGCCCACCGCCACCACGTACGGCGACGCCGCCGGGTACTCGGTGCCGGTGCCGCTGTCGCCGGACGACGCGACGAACGTGACACCCGATACGTTGAAGTGGCTGTCGAAGCCGGTTTCGCTGTTGAACTCGTTGCCGCCGAAGCTCATCGACACGACCGACGCGCCGCGCTTGACCGCGACGTCGACCGCGGCCATCAGGTCGTTGAAGCTGGCCGACGCGGCCTCGACGAGCACGATTCTCGCCTTCGGTGCGATCGCATGCACCCATTCGACGTCGAGCGATATCTCGAGCGCCCAGCCCGAATCGGCCCTGGGCCGCGCGCCGCGTGCATATACCTTGGTGAAGCAGCCGTTCGCCGTGGTGCAGGCCGGCAACGAGAACGCGTTGCTGAACACGCCGAGATCGGACTCGATCCGCGGGTCGTCGTATGCGTCGACGATCGCAACGACCATCCCGTCGCCCTGGTTGGCGATCGTGTCGAATCCGTACGCGTGCCGGGTGAGCGCCGGCGTGAGGCCGGCCACCGTGGCCGTGCTTGCGCGCGGTTTCGTATGGAACGGCGGACGGGCGAATCCCTTGGGTGCACGGGCGCCCTCGACGTAGGGCGGCGGCCCGTTGTCCGCGGCGAGCGCGACGCTCGACGCGAGCAGCGACGCGCACAGCGCCGGTATCAACATGGAAGACAGGCGGATATTGTTCATTCTTCGAATCTCCATGTCGATGGAGTAGCGGGCGAAACAATTCTACGAAATCGGCTGCGTAAATTGCATCGGATATCGAACGAATACGGGAATATCTGATGAGGGTAAATACGTGAAATACCAATGGAATGCGGCGTTCAAGCGCTGGCGTGCCGCCCGACGAAGCTGATCTTTCCGGTATTAAAAATCTGATAAATAATCGACGCCGGTTTGATTTGTAATGTCCGGCGTAATCGATTGGAAAAAATCGATTGCGGCACGGATGCCGGAACAATGAAATGCGTGATGCCGGTGCGACGCGATGCGGGCCCCGTCCGCCGGTCCTCCGGCATTGCCGTCGCGGCGCGATTGCGCATACAGTTCGGCGTAGGCCGCATCCGCGATGCGGGCTCGTCAGCGAGGAGCTCCCTTGTTCTATTCGATGGTCGCGATCTTCGTCGGCGCCGGGCTCGGCGCATTGCTGCGCTGGTTTCTGAGCCTTGCGCTCAACGCGTTCTTTCCCGCCGTGCCGCTCGGCACGCTCGCCGCGAACCTGATCGGCGGCTACGTGATCGGCGTTGCCGCCGTCGTTTTTACCACCCGCGTCGGGCTGCCGCCCGAGTGGCGGCTGTTCGTGATCACCGGCTTCCTCGGCGGCCTCACGACGTTCTCGACCTATTCGGTCGAAGTGATGACGCACGCGGTGCAGGGCGAATTCGGATGGGCGTTCGCGGTGGCTGCCCTACACTTGACTGGATCGTTCACGCTGACGGCGCTCGGCATGTGGACCGCGCGCGCGTGGTTCGCGGCGGCCTGAGCGCGCCGGCACCGGGAGGACGCGATGGACAGGGTCTTCTTGCGCTTCTACGTGCACGAGCAGCACCGGCTGCACTGGAAGCCGCTGTGGGAGTGGTTGCTGGAGGAGGGAAACCGGATGGGGGTCGCGGGCGGTTCGGCGTTTCGCGCGATGGCCGGCTTCGGCCGGCATCGGGTGCTGCACGAGGACCGCTTTTTCGAACTGCAGGGTTCGCTCGCGGTCGAGGTCGAGTTCATCGTCACCGACGACGAGGCGAAGCGGCTGCTCGAGCGCGTGTCGCGCGAGAAAGTGCGCGTGTGCTACGCGATGATTCCGGCGAATTTCGGCGTGATCGACACGCTCGAGGCGCCGCCGGCGCAGGGGCCGGCAGCGTAGCGCGACACGTCGGATCAGATGCCGAAGATCGTCAGCGACACGGCGGCGCGCGTGACGATCATCAGCAGCACCTGCACGATCACGAACAGCAGGATCGGCGACAGGTCGATGCCGCCGAGGTTCGGGATCACACGGCGCAGCGGGTTCAGGAACGGTGCGGTGAGCTGGTAGAGGATCGGCATCGCCGGCGAGCGCGGATTGAGCCACGACAGCAGCGCCATCAGGATCGTCATCCAGATCACGAGATTGAGCGCCCACTTCACGACGGTGAGCAGCGCGACCACGACGAGCGTCGCGATCACCGAGGCCGGGTCGAAGCCGGCCATCACGACCATCAGCACCACATAGACGAGCGCGGTGAGCAGCGCTGCGACGACGCTTGCCCAGTCGATGCCGCGCACGCCCGCGATCACGCGGCGCAGCGGCAGCACGAGCCAGTTGGTCGCCTGCAGCACGGCCTGCGTGACGGGGTTGTACGGCGGCACGCGGACGGCCTGCATCCAGACGCGCAGGATCAGCGCGGCGCCGAACAGCGTGAAGACGGTATTGAGCAGAAAACGGGCGATCTCGCCGAACATCGTTGGCATCCTTTTTATACAGTCGAGTAGCGTGCGGCCGCCAACGCCGGATGGCGGCGCATCGGCCGACACCTTATCACGCCTCGTCCCGCGGCGGGGAGGGGTGCCCGGTCGTGCGCGCGAGCGACGTTTCGACGGCCTGCGTGAGCGCCGGCAGCGCGGCCGGCGGCGCGGCGCGCTTCGCCGCGAGCGCGACCGCGCGGCGGGTCATCAGCGCGTACAGCGTCGCGTGATCGCCGCCGCGCGCCTCGAGCAGCGCGAGCTGACGCTCGACGATGCCGGTGTCGCCGCGCGATACCGGGCCCGCGAGTGCGTTCGCGAGGCCCTTGTCGCGCGCGGTCTCGATCGTGCCGGCGAGCATCGGCAGCAGCGCGCGCAGCGCCGCTTCCTCGTCGAAGCCGAGGCCGCGCCACAGCTCGACCGCCTCCGACAGCCCGCACAGCGCGAAGCTCGCCGCGTAATGGGCGGCCGCGTGATAGAGCATCCGGCCGCCGGCCGGAATCGACAGCGGATGGCAGCCGAGTGCGTCAGCAAGCCGCAGCAGCGTCGCGTGCAGCGCGCCGTCGGCTTCGAGCGTGACCGAGCAGCCGTCGATGCGGGCGAGATCGGCGTCGGTGCCGCCGAACAGGTAGAGCGGATGGAAGCCGCCCGTGGCCACGCCTTGCCGCTTGGCCGGATCGAGCAGCTCGACCGCCGACGCACCGCTGCAGTGGACGAGCGCCTGGCTCGCCGCGCGCGCCGCGTCGAACCGCAACGCCGCGGCGGTCGACGCGAGATGGTCGTCGGGCACGGTGAGGAAGATCAGGTCGGCGGCGTCGACGACCTGCTGCGGCGTGTCGACCGCGCGGCAGCCGTCGATGCGCGCGGCGAGCGCCGTGGCCGATTCCGCCGTGCGGCTCGCGATCGCGACGACCGGAAAGCCGGCCGCCGCGAAACGCAGGGCAAGGCAGCGCGCCAGGCGGCCGGCGCCGATGAAGCCGAGGCGGGGCGTGTCGGGAAGGGACATGGTGGGTCACGAAGCGAAAACGGAGCAGCCGCCAGTATCGCAGGAATGACGGGGCGGCCGCGCAAGGGCGGCGTCGGGCGAGGACGACCTGGAAGACCGCGTGCGACACGGGGTAGCGGTAAATTCGCGCGGCCGTTTTCGCCGCCCGCGACGATCGCGTGATTCGGCCCCGAATCACGCGGGGGCCACATCCCCGTTGAATTGTCGGCGTCTTGTCTCAAATTTGTAATCGTTCATTACGGAAGCGTGCCCGCCGTGCTTGCCGGATCCGGTAAGACTGACCGGACAATGTGTCGCGCTTTCACTGGTCGGACGGAATCACGCGACCGGCAAGCGATGTCAAGGATCCGCAAGGCCACGCCGCACGGTGTTTGCAGCCGGATGGAATTGCAATTTGCAACAAATGCGCGATACGCGCGCGGCGGGTTTTCGCTACATTGCTTGCATGCGACGTGCATGCCCGCCGTTGCCGACAGGAGCGCACAAATTACCGCTCCAGCAGGAGAATCGAAGTGAAAAAGCTCATTCCGTTCATCGCCGCCGCCGCGCTGGGCCTGGGTGCCGCGAGCGCCGCGCAGGCCCACGTGTCGATCGGGGTCGGCATCGGGGTTCCGATCGCACCTGCGTATCCCGTGTATGCGGCGCCGCCGCCCGTGTACTACGCACCGCCGCCCCCGCCCGTGTATTACGCGCCGGCGCCGGCCTACTATGCACCGCCCCCCGTGGTCGTCGGCGGCTACTACGGCCGTCCGTACTGGCGTCACGGTTACGGCGGCTGGGGCCACCACGGCTACTGGCGTCGTTGACGCATTCCGCGCGGCGGCCTGACCGCGCGCGGCAAAACGGCGCAACGTCCCGCGTGGGGCGTTGCGCCGTTTTTCATTGGGCGCGCGATCCGGTGCGCGCCGGTTACGACACGGCGTGCGCGATCAGGTCGCGATAGCCGCCGACGATCACGCTGTACGAGAAATACGCGAACAGCAGCGCCGACGCGACGTGGCATGCGCGCATCAGCCCCGCGCCCGCGCGCTTGCGGCCCTGGCTCGCGAGCGTGCACATGAACAGCGTCCACGCGAGGCCGCCGAGGAAGAAGCCGGACAGGAACACCGACGCCGTGGCCGGCGTGGTCGCGCCGGCTTTCGCGATCAGCGCGCCGCCGACCGCCGCGAACCACAGGATCGCGCTCGGCGACGACATCGCGAGCAGCATCCCGCGCATGAAGCTGCGCCGCGCACTGGCACGCGGCTGCGGCGTGTCGTCCGCATCGCCGTCGTCGGTGCCGCCGGCCGGCGCGAGCGCTTCACGCGCCATCTTCCACGTGAGGAACAGCAGCACCGCACCGCCGCCGATCCAGACGATCCAGCGCACGGTCTCGAACTGCAGCAGCACGGCCATGCCGGCGAGCGCGAGCGCCGCGTAGACGAGGTCGCCGACGCACGAGCCGACGCCGAGCCAGAAGCCGGGCCGGAAGCCGTGCGACAGCGTCAGCGACAGCATCGCGACGTTGACGAGGCCGATGTCGAGACATAGCGAAAGCGACAGGAAGAATCCGTCGGACAGCATCGAGGCGGGAGGAAAGCTCATCGTCGTTCTTGTCGGGTGCGTTCAGCGCGCGGACTTACAGTCCGATCTCCTGCCAGAGGCGGTCGACGCGCGCCTTCACGGCGGCGTCCATCTCGATCGGGCGGCCCCATTCGCGGTTCGTCTCGCCGGGCCACTTGTTGGTCGCGTCGAGCCCCATCTTCGAGCCGAGGCCCGCGACGGGCGACGCGAAATCCAGATAGTCGATCGGCGTGCTGTCGACCATCACGGTGTCGCGCACGGGGTCGACGCGCGTCGTGATCGCCCAGATCACCTCGTTCCAGTCGCGGATGTTCACGTCCTCGTCGACGACCACGATGAACTTCGTATACATGAACTGCCGCAGGAAGCTCCACACGCCGAACATCACGCGCTTCGCATGGCCGGCGTAGCTCTTCTTCATCTGGACGATCGCCATCCGGTAGCTGCAGCCTTCCGGCGGCAGGTAGAAGTCGGTGATCTCGGTGAACTGCTTCTGCAGCAGCGGCACGAACACCTCGTTGAGCGCGACGCCGAGCACGGCCGGCTCGTCGGGCGGCTTGCCCGTATAGGTCGAGTGATAGATCGCGTCGCGACGCATCGTGATGCGCTCGACGGTGAACACCGGGAACCACTCCTGTTCGTTGTAGTAGCCGGTGTGGTCGCCGTACGGGCCTTCGAGCGCATGCTCATAAGCGGCCGACGCGTTGCCGGCCGGCCGCGGCGGTGCGCCGGCCGGGGCGGGGGCGGGCGCGCCTTCCTGCGGATAAATGAAACCTTCGAGCACGATCTCCGCGCGGGCGGGCACCTGCAGCGTGTCGACGCCGGGCGTCAGGCACTTCGCGAGCTCGGTGCGGCTGCCGCGCAGCAGGCCGGCGAACTGATACTCGGACAGCGAATCGGGCACCGGCGTCACCGCGCCGAGCGTCGTGGCCGGATCCGCGCCGAGCACGACCGCGACCGGATATGGCTTGCCGGGGTTCTTCAACGCGAATTCGCGGAAGTCGAGCGCGCCGCCGCGATGCGCGAGCCAGCGCATGATCAGCTTGTTGCGGCCGATCAGCTGCTGGCGATAGATGCCGAGGTTCTGGCGCGGCTTGTTCGGCCCGCGCGTGACCGTGAGGCCCCACGTGACGAGCGGCCCCGCGTCGCCGGGCCAGCAGGTCTGGATCGGCAGCTTGTGCAGGTCGACGTCGGCACCTTCCCAGACGATCTCCTGGCACGGCGGCGACGACACCGATTTCGGCGCCATGTCCCATACGGCCTTCGCGAGCGACAGCAGCTTGCCGGCGTCCTTCAGGCTCTTCGGCGGATCCGGCTCCTTCAGCGCGGACAGCAGCCGCCCGAGGTCGCGCAGCGAGCCGAGCGCGGCGTCGTCGCCGGCATCGACGCCCATCCCGAGCGCGACGCGGCGCGGTGTGCCGAACAGGTTGCCGAGTACCGGGAACGCATTGCCGGGCGGCGCGGCGAACAGCAGCGCCGGGCCGCCGGCGCGCAGCACGCGGTCGCACAGCTCGGTCATTTCGAGCACGGGCGACACGGGTTGCGTGACGCGCCGCAGTTCGCCGAGCGCCTCGAGGCGCTGGATGAAATCGCGTAAGTCTTTGTATTTCATGAACAAGGTCCGGGCCGCCCGCAAGGCGGGCAGCGATGGGCGGGCGCAGCGGCCGGCTGCGGCCCCGAATCGAGCGCAGATTTTACCCGGGCCGCCGCGCGCACGCCCGGGCGGAGAAAAAAGTGGACCGCGCGGAGAGCCCCTACGGCAGGGGGCTTGCGATCTGAAGGGCGGTTCAAAATTACTTTTTGTTATAATTTGAAGGTTTTATAGTGTTGACGATCTATAAAACCCTGCTAGAATCCGCTCACATTGGCTGCAGGGTAAAAGGCTTCGAGCCGCCAATCACCGATCTTTGACGCAGCGCGTCACCGTCCGCCGAAACCTGCACGGCGTATTCGACGGCCTTTGTCGTAGTCCCAGCCAGCGCCACCAGACGCTGGTTTTTTGCGTGGGTGCCACCGCGTATGCCCGCCTCGCCCAATGTGCGAAGGTGCCGGCCGTCTTATACCGTGGCCTCGAACGGTACTTATACCGTTTCCCCGATGCCTGCATGCCCCGACCAAGGCGTGCGGCGTCGTGATTCCGCGGCGCGTTTTCTGTCTCGCCATCGAGCCGAGCGAGTCGCACGAGTCATGTTCATGGGAGATGATCTGAATGAACGCTTGGTTATCGTGGCGTCCCAGTGAGCAGCATGCACAGATCGTGCGCAACATGCTGCGTCGCGGGACGCGTGTCAGTCACCATTTATTCAGCGTCGTCGGCTGTTTCGCCGTCGCGATCGCACTGGCCCTGTGGCTGCTGCCGACCGTGCGCGGGAACCTCGCCGCGAAGCTGATGCCGGTCGTATCCGCGGCCGTGCAGGCCGGTCCGGCCCGTCTGCTGACCGGCCATCCGCTGCCGAACTTCGCGCCCGCCGGCGCGCAGCCGCAGCAGGAAGAGGCTCCCGAGACGGATGCGCTCGCCGTCGGTCTCGACGTGGCACCGGAAACCGCCGCGCAGAGCGATGCGTCCGATCCGGCCCGCAACGGCCCGTCGCCTGTCGCGCTCGCGAAACTGATCCCGTCCCAGCGGGTCCCGGCCGATGCGCGCGACGACCGTGCGCTCGCGTCGAACCGCCAGCAGGCGCTCGTCGCCACCTACCTGTCGCGCCGTTACCGGGTCGCCCAGGAGCCGCTCGGCCAGCTCGTCAAGGCCGCGTTCCAGACCGGCCACGACGTCGGCCTCGATCCGCTGCTGCTGCTGTCCGTGATGGCGATCGAATCGGGCTTCAACCCGTACGCGGAAAGCGGCGTCGGCGCGCAAGGCCTGATGCAGGTCATGTCGAAGGTCCATTCCGACAAGTTCGAATATTTCGGCGGTACCGACACCGCACTGCAGCCGCTCGCGAACCTGCAGGTCGGCGCGCTCGTGCTGAAGGACTGCATCGCCCGCGGCGGCTCGCTTGCGAACGGCCTGCGTCTGTACAACGGCTCGACCAACCCGGACGACACCGTGTACGGCTCGAAGGTCATGGCCGAGCGCGGCCGCCTGCGCGATGTCGCGCACGGCCGCAGCGTGCCGGTCAATGCGCCGCAGGCGCCGGCCCAGCCGTCGAAGCCGATCGTCACCGCGGCCGTGACGGCGGCGGCAGGCAGCACGAAGCGCATGCACGCGACGCTCGACGCAGCGCAGCCGATCGCCGCGAAGGCCGCCGCGGCGCCGAAGGGCGCGCCGCAGCAGGACGACGCAAGCGTCGACACCGCGAAGCAGGCGCACGGCGATCATTCGGAGCTCGGCGCGTAAGTCACGCAACGCCCCGCGGTTCCGGCAGGACTCAAGCAAAAAGGCACCCGTTCGGGTGCCTTTTCGTTTTGGCGTGGACGGTAGCGTCCGGCACGCCGGCCGGGAGGGCCGCTCGGACGTCAGTGCTGGCCGAACAGCGTCGCGAGCCGCTCGACGGCCTCTTCGAGGCGCGAATAGGCGGTCGCATAGGACAGCCGGATATAGTCGCGCGGCGCATGCACGCCGAAATCCATGCCCGGCACCAGCACGACGCCCGCGTCGTGCAGCATCGCCTGCGTGAGCGCCGCGCTGTCGCCGGCCGCCGGATGGGCGACGCCGCCGCAGTGCGCATAGACGTAGAACGCGCCGTCCGGCATCACCGGCACCGTGAAGCCGAGCCGTTCGAGCGCCGGCGCGATGAAGTCGCGGCGACGCTTGAATTCGAGGCGACGCGCCTCGTAGATGTCGAGCGCCGCCGGTTCGAAGCACGCGAGCGCCGCGTGCTGCGCGAGCGTGGACGGGCAGATGAACAGGTTCTGCGACAGCTTTTCGAACGTGCTCACGAGCGCGGGCGGTACGACCAGCCAGCCGAGCCGCCAGCCGGTCATGCTGAAGTACTTCGAGAAGCTGTTGACGGTGACGACATCATCGCCGTATGACAGCGCCGACACGGGCGCCGCATCATAGCTGAGCCCCTGGTAGATCTCGTCGACGATCGTGAAGCCGCCGCGTGCGCGCACGGCTTCGACGATCCGCTTCAGTTCGTCCGGCTCGAGCGACGTGCCGGTCGGGTTCGACGGCGACGCGAGCAGCACGCCGCGCGTGCGGCTGCCCCAGCGCGTGCGGACGTCGTCCGCGGTGAGCTGGAAGCGCGCTTCCGGGCCGCTCGGCACGAGCACCGGGAGGCCTTCGGCCGCCGCGACGAAGTGCCGGTTGCACGGGTACGACGGGTCGGGCATCAGCACCTCGTCGTCGCGGCCCACGAGCGCGAGGCACGCGAGCAGCAGCGCGGCCGACGCGCCGGCCGTCACGACGATCCGCTCGGGGCTGATCGTGAGGCCGTACGCGCGCGCGTAGTGCGCGGCGATCGCTTCGCGCAGCGGCGCGATGCCGAGCGCGCTCGTGTACTGCGTGACGCCGCGGCGCAACGCGGCCGCCGCCGCCTCGACGACGGGCTCCGGTGCGGTGAAGTCCGGCTCGCCGATGCCCATGTGGATAACGTCGCGCCCGGAGGACTCGAGCCGCTGTGCCTCCTTCATCAGTTCCATCACGTAGAAGGGCTGGATCGCGTCGACGCGTGCGGCGAGCGTGACGAGCGAATCGGCAGTGGTATTCATCGGTCGGGCGGAGCGGGGAGGGGAGGGAGAACGAAAAACGGGCGCTCGCGCGCCCGTCTACCTGCGGAATCAGCCGTTGCGGCGCGCCTGCGTTTCGGCGGGGCGCAGCTTCGCGGCGAGCTTGTCGAGCACGCCGTTGACGTACTTGTAGCCGTCGGAGCCGCCGAACGTCTTCGCGAGTTCGACTGCTTCGTTGATGATCACGCGGTACGGCGTTTCGACATGATGCGTGAGCTCGAACGTCGCGATCAGCAGCACGGCGCGTTCGACCGGCGACAGCTGGTCGACCGGACGGTCCAGCGACGGCGTGAGGGCTTCGACGAGCGTCGCATGCTCGCGAATCACGCCGTGCAGGATCGCGTCGAGCAGCTCCTTGTCGGCCTTGTCGTAACCGAGCGCGCCGCGCAGTTGCGCGTCGATCTCGCCGGGGGCCGCGTTCGACAGCAGCCACTGATACAGGCCCTGCGTCGCCAGCTCGCGCGATTGTCGGCGGGCGCTCTTCTTCATGCGCGCTCCTCTTCGTCGTCTTCGTCTTCTTCGTCCTCGTCCTCATCGTCGCCGAGCTGGTCGAGTGCCATCGTCAGGTTGGCCATCTCGACCGCGACGCGCGCGGCGTCACGACCCTTTTCGGTCATGCGCGCGACGGCCTGCTCGTCGTTTTCGGTCGTCAGGACCGCGTTCGCGATCGGCAGGTTGAAGTCGAGGCCGATGCGGGTGATGCCCGCGCCGCTTTCGTTCGACACGAGTTCGAAATGGTACGTCTCGCCGCGGATCACCGCGCCGAGCGCGATCAGTGCGTCGAACTGGCCGCTTTCCGCGAGCTTCTGCAGCGCGAGCGGGATTTCCAGCGCGCCGGGCACCGACACGAGCAGCACGTCTTCACCGGAGACGCCGAGGCGCTCGAGTTCTTCGACGCACGCATCGGCGAGGCCGTTGCAGACGGGTTCGTTGAAGCGGGATTGCACGATGCCGATACGCAGGCCGTCGCCTTCGAGATTCGGTTGGTATTGTCCGATTTCCATGATCTGGTCCGTGGTGTGGATGAACGGTTATAGGGCGAAAGCGTCGTGGCGGGTTACGCGTGGGACGCCGGGCAGGACTTGGCTTCGCCGCCGGGCATCGGAATGAAGCCCGTGACTTCGAGGCCGTAGCCGGACATGCTGCCCAGCTTGCGCGGATTCGACAGCACCTGCATCCTGGCGACGCCGACATCGCGCAGGATCTGCGCGCCGATGCCGAACGTCTTGAAATCGACCGGCCGGCGCTTCAGCGCAGCGGCCTTTTCTTCCTCGTCGAACGCCTTGAAGACGTCGATCAGATGTTCCTTCGTGTCGCCGCAGTTGAGCAGCACGATCACGCCGAGGTCGCGTTCCGCGATGTCGCGCATCGCCGCGTCGAGCGTCCACGAGTGTGTCGAGACGCCCGTCTCGAGCAGGTCGAGGACCGACAGCGGCTCGTGCACGCGCACGGGCGTATCGACGTCGGGCGACGGCGTGCCGCGCACCAGCGCGATGTGCGGCGAGCCGCTCGGCTGGTCGCGGTACAGCACCGCGCGGAACGTGCCGTGCGCGGTCTGCATCGTGCGCTCGGCGATCCGCTCGATGATCGATTCGGTGCGGCTGCGGTACTGGATCAGGTCGGCGATCGTGCCGATCTTCAGGCCGTGTTCCTTCGCGAACTCGAGCAGGTCGGGCAGGCGCGCCATCGTGCCGTCGTCCTTGATGACCTCGCAGATCACCGCGGCCGGCGTGAGCCCGGCGAGCGCGGTGAAGTCGCAGCCGGCCTCGGTGTGGCCGGCGCGCACCAGCACGCCGCCCGGCTGCGCCATGATCGGGAACACGTGGCCCGGCTGCACGATGTGCTCGGGACGGACGTCGTGCGCGACCGCCGTGGCGATCGTATGCGCGCGGTCGGCGGCCGAGATGCCGGTCGTCACGCCTTCGGCCGCTTCGATGCTGACCGTGAACGCGGTGCCGTACTGGGTGCCGTTGCGGTAGGTCATCAGCGGCAGGTGCAACTGCTTGCAGCGTTCCTGCGTCAACGTCAGACAAATCAGGCCGCGGCCGTACTTGGCCATGAAGTTGATCGCTTCCGGCGTGACGAATTCGGCGGCGATCACGAGGTCGCCTTCGTTTTCGCGGTCTTCTTCGTCGACCAGGATCACCATCCGGCCGGCTTTCAACTCCGCGATGATGTCGAGCGTGGAGGCGAGCGTCATAAGGGGGCGAGAAAGAGGAAAGTGCGTATTTTACGCCAGCCGGGCCGCGTTTCGGCTGGCACCGGCTGCGCGCGGCCGGCGAGCGCGCCGAAACGCGGCGCGACCGGCCTGCGAGGCGGGCCTGCCCGGGCCGCCGCGGCCCGCCCGATGTCAGGCAGCCGCAGGCTGGCCGGGGCCCCGCCGTGCGTCACGCGTGGTCGTTGCGGCCGCCGAGGTAGTCGAGCTTGCCGAGTTCGACGCCGCTGTGACGCAGGATGTCGTACGCCGTCGTCACGTGGAAGAAGAAGTTGGGCAGCACGAAGTTCAGCAGGTACGACTGCCCGGTGAACTCGATCGGACCGACACGCATCTTGAGCACGACCTGGCGTTCTTCGCTGCCGTCGATCTGCGCGGCGTCGAAGCCTTTCAGGTAGTCGATCGTCTTCTGGATGCGCGCATGCAGTTCGTCGAACGTCTGCTCGACGTCGGGGAAGCTCGGGATGTCGACGCCGGCGAGCCGGGCGGCGCAACCCTTGGCCGTGTCGGTCGCGATGTACACCTGGCGGACGAGCGGCAGCATGTCCGGATAGAGGCGTGCGCCGATGAACACCGACGGGTCGATTTGCTTCTCGGCCGCATGCGCCTGCGCCTTGCCGAGGATGTGCTGCAGGTTGGTCAGGCCGCGGATCAGGACGGGCAGCGAAGCCTGGTACATCGAGATGGACATGGGGACGACTCCTGGAGGAAAAGGGGCAGCCGGTACGCGGCGCACCGTGCGTCGCGGCGCCGAAAACGCTGCCGTTGCATCTTAGCGCGACGGGATGGCGCGTGCGCGTCGTTGGCCATCAGGCCAGGTGCCGCGCCGAGCCGCCAGCCGCCAATCCCTGCCCAGGGGGCGGAACCGCCGGATCAGTCCTGATGCACGCCCTGCGATGCCGACATCATCCGCTCGACATACCGCGCGATCATGTCGATTTCGAGATTGACCTTGTCGCCGGCCGTCACGTGACGCAGCGTCGTGACCTCGACCGTATGCGGGATCAGGTTGATCGAGAATTCGCAGCCGTCGGCGCGATCGTCGACCGTGTTGACGGTCAGGCTCACGCCGTTGACCGTGATCGAGCCCTTGTACGCCAGATAGCGGCCGAGCTCGCGCGGTGCGACGATGCGCAGCTCGTGCGACTCGCCGACCGGCGCGAAGCGCGTCACGGTACCGAGGCCGTCGACGTGGCCCGACACGATGTGCCCGCCGAGGCGGTCGTGCGCGCGCAGCGCCTTCTCGAGGTTCACTTCGCCGGGTTGCGCGAGCCCGACCGTGCGGTTCAGGCTTTCGCGCGACACGTCGACGTCGAATCCGGTGCCGGTCTTGGCGATCACCGTCATGCACGCACCCTGGATCGCGATGCTGTCGCCGAGCGCGACATCGGCGAGGTCGAGCCCGCCGGCCTGTACGGTCAGCCGCACACCCGCGTCGGGCGACGCGCCGAGCGGGGTGATCGATTCGATGCGGCCGACGGCCGCGACAATTCCGGTAAACATCGTGACGGCTCCGTTCAATGCGTGGCAGGGGGCGGCGCGACACGCGCCAGGATCCGCAGATCGTCGCCGATCCGCTCGACGCTGTGGAACGCGAGCCGCGTGCGGGCGTCGAGGCTCGCCGGTGCGGCGAGGTCGAACATGCCGGCCGCGTCGCTGCCGAGCAGGCTCGGCGCGAGATAGACCAGCAGCTCGTCGACGCACTGCTCGCGCAGCAGCGAGCCGTTCAGCTTGTGGCCGGCCTCGACGTGCAGCTCGTTGACGCCGCGCGCGCCGAGCGCCGCCAGCATCGCGGGCAGGTCGACCTTGCCGTGCGCATTCGCGAGCGGCACGATTTCCGCGCCGCGCGACTTCAGCACGTTCGCGCGCACTTCGCCGGCGGCATCGAGCCGGCCGCAGAAGATCAGCAGCGGCGCGCCTTCGAGCAGGCGCGCATCGAGCGGCAGGTCGAGGCGGCTGTCGACCAGCACGCGCTGCGGCTGGCGCGGCGTGTCGATGCCGCGCACGGTCAGGAGCGGGTTGTCCTCGCGTACGGTGCCGATCCCGGTGAGGATCGCGCACGCGCGCGCGCGCCAGGCGTGGCCGTCGAGGCGCGCGGCCTCGCCGGTGATCCACTGGCTTTCGCCGGACGGCAGCGCGGTGCGTGCATCGAGCGACGCGGCCGTCTTCATCCGCACCCACGGGCGGCCGCGCGTCATACGCGACACGAAGCCGATGTTCAGTTCGCCCGCTTCATGCGCGAGCAGCCCGCAGCGCACGTCGATGCCCGCGTCGCGCAGCATTCCGAGGCCGCGCCCGGACACCTGAGGATTCGGGTCTTCCATCGCCGCGACGACCTTCGCGACGCGCGCGTCGATCAGCGCGTTCGCGCACGGCGGCGTGCGGCCGAAGTGGCTGCACGGCTCGAGCGTCACGTACACGGTGGCGCCGGCGACGTCGTGGCCGCGCGCGCGCGCGTCCTTCAGCGCCTGCACTTCCGCGTGGTCCTGGCCGGCCGGCTGCGTAAAGCCTTCGCCGATCACGTCGCCGTCCTTGACGATCACGCAGCCGACGCGCGGGTTCGGCGCGGTCGTATACATGCCGCGCGCCGCGAGCGTCAGCGCGCGCTGCATGTGGGCGAAATCGGTATCCGAGAACATGCGTGCGGACCCGGGTCAGGCGGCCAGCGCCGCGAACGCGCGGCGCGCGGCCGCCAGCGTCGCGTCGATCACCGCGTCGTCGTGCGTGCTCGACACGAAGCCGGCCTCGTACGCGGACGGCGCGAAGTACACGCCTTCGTCCAGCATCAGGTGGAAGAAGCGGTTGAAGCGCTCGGTGTCGCTCTTCGTGACTTCCGCGAAGCTGGTCGGCACGCGCTCGGCGAAGTACAGGCCGAACATCGCGCCGATCGAGTCGGCCGCGAACGGCACGCCGGCCGCGCGCGCTTCGGCCGCGAGGCCGTCGGCGAGGCGCTTCGTCTGCGCGGTGAGCGCGTCGTAGAAGCCGGGCGCCTGGATCAGCTGCAGCGTCTTCAGGCCCGCGGCGACCGCGATCGGGTTGCCCGACAGCGTGCCGGCCTGGTACACGCCGCCGAGCGGCGCGAGGTGGGCCATGATGTCGCGGCGGCCGCCGAACGCGGCAGCCGGCATCCCGCCGCCGATCACCTTGCCGAGGCAGGTGAGGTCGGCCGCGATCCCGTAGTACGCCTGCGCGCCGCCGAGCGCGACGCGGAAGCCGCACATCACCTCGTCGAAGATCAGCACGGCGCCGTGCTTCGTGCACAGCGCGCGCAGCGCGTTCAGGAACTCGGGCGTGCCGCGCACGAGGTTCATGTTGCCCGCGACGGGCTCGACGATCACCGCGGCGATCTCGTGGCCGAACGCGCCGAACGCTTCTTCCAGCGCGGCGACGTTGTTGTATTCGAGGACGGTCGTGTGCTTCGCGATGTCGGCCGGCACGCCGGCCGACGTCGGGTTGCCGAACGTCAGCAGGCCCGAGCCGGCCTTGACCAGCAGGCTGTCCGCGTGGCCGTGGTAGCAGCCCTCGAACTTGACGATGCGGCTGCGGCCCGTGAAGCCGCGCGCGAGACGCAGCGCGCTCATCGTGGCCTCGGTGCCGCTCGACACCATCCGCACCTGCTCGATCGACGGCACCAGCTTGCAGATTTCCTCGGCGATCTCGATTTCCGCTTCGGTCGGCGCGCCGAACGAGAAGCCGTCGGCGAGCACGTTCTGCACGGCCGACAGCACTTCCGGATGGACGTGGCCGACGATCATCGGGCCCCACGAGCCGATGTAGTCGATGTACTGCTTGCCGTCGGCATCCCAGAAGTACGGGCCTTGCGCGCGCGACACGAAGCGCGGCGTGCCGCCGACCG
This sequence comes from Burkholderia sp. Bp8994, assembly GCF_003853805.1. NCBI lineage: Bacteria > Pseudomonadati > Pseudomonadota > Betaproteobacteria > Burkholderiales > Burkholderiaceae > Burkholderia > Burkholderia sp. Bp8994. The sequence continues at coordinate 115,322 of NZ_QTQH01000008.1, read as the reverse complement.
AACGGAAGGCGCGCACCGGCGAGTTGACGCCGCCCGGGATGGTCTTCTGGGCGCGTTCGAAGAGGATCTGATTGTTGGACATGTGCGAAACCTGCGAGAGAAGGGCGCGGGGGCCTGTGCACGGGCCGCGGCGCCTGAGCGGAACGATCGTCTGATTGTACCGGAGACGCGCCCGGCGGGCCCGCGGCCGGGTCTGCGGCCTTTGCGCGCGTGGGGGATTGGCCGGCGCGAACGGCGCGCGGCCGATCCGGCCCGCTTATCGTGGCGACCGGCGCTTGCCGGTCAGCTCGGCCCAGCGCTTCTCGAGCGGGCCTTCGACCATCGGCTTGATCGACGTGCCGGAGGATTGAGCGTCCCAGGTCTGCACCGAGTACGGATGCGCGCGCAGCGCGTCGCGCGGGATCACGACGTCCTGGTGGGCGTCGACCAGCCAGTCGTAGACGAAATCGATGCACAGCCGGTAGCCGCGCTTCGTCGCCGGGTCGGGCACCTCGTAGGGCGCGCGCGTCACGTAGCCCGAGCCGAACACGCCCTTCGGCTCCTGCGCGACGCGGTGCAGGAACACACGGTCGCCCGGCAGGATGCCGCGCGCGAAGCCGCAGCCCCACACGTCGTGCACGGCATCGCCGGCCTTCACGCGCGCGGCGACGTCGGGCAGCTCGGGCCACGGCCATTTCTTGGGGCTCCAGATCAGCAGGAAGGCGGTCATCGGGTCGGTCGTGCGTCGGATTGATCAGACAAGAGAGGCGGGGAGCAGCAAGCTTAATCGAATCCGCGCGCGGTCTGCCGCGACGCCGGTCATGCGCGCGTGTTCCAGCCTGGCGCGGCAGACCGCGCGCGGCACGCGAAAAAGTTGCGCGTACAATCATGTGCTTGAACGCGCCGCTTGCGGCGTAGCCTCCCGTCTTCACCGCCACGCGTGCCCCGATGCGCGCGGGCCTCCATTGCGGATACCCATGTCCCACGTCGTCCGGCGCCGGCCCGATGCCCGGCTGATCCTGTTGCTCGGTGCTCTCGCCGCCTGCGGGCCGATCGCCACCGACATGTACCTGCCGAGCCTGCCGTCGATCGCCGACGGCTTCTCCGTGAGCCCCGGCGCCGCGCAGCGCACGCTGACGAGCTTCATGGCCGGCTTCTCGATCGGCATGCTGCTGTACGGTCCGCTGTCCGATACGTGGGGCCGCCGGCCCGTGCTGCTCGGCGGCATCGCGCTGTTCACGCTCGCGAGTGTCGGCTGCTTCGTGTCGGGCTCGATCGACATGCTGATCCTCGTGCGCTTCCTGCAGGCGCTCGGCGCGGGCGCCGCGTCGGTGCTCGCCCGTGCGATCGCGCGCGACGCGCACGAGCCGACCGATGCGGCGAAGGTGCTGTCGATGGTCGCGATCGTCACCGCGGTCGGGCCGCTGCTCGCGCCGCTGATCGGCGGCCAGATCCTGCGCTTCGCCGGCTGGCGCGGCGTGTTCGTCGTGCTGGCCGCGTTCGGCGCGCTGTGCGCGGCGACCGCGTACCTGCGCGTGCCCGAAACCTGGCCGAAGGAGCGGCGCAAGAGCACGGCCGTGCTCGCGTCGTTCGCGTCGTACGGGCGCATCCTGTCCGATCCGGTCGCGTGGGGGCACATGCTGTGCGGCGGGATGGCGTTCGCGTCGATGTTCTCCTACATCACCGCGACGCCGTTCGTGTACATCGAGTATTTCCACGTGTCGCCGCAGCATTACGGGCTGCTGTTCGGCCTGAACGTCGTCGGGATCATGATCGGCAACTTCGCGAACACGCGGCTCGTCGGCCGCGTCGGCTCGCTGCGCCTCATCGCGACCGCGTCGCTCGTGAGCTGCGTCGCGTCGCTCGCGGTCGCATTCGTCGCGCTGACGGGACTGGGCGGGCTGTGGTCGATCGTCGTGTGCCTGTTCTTCGTCGTCGGCGTGGTCGGGATCCTGTCCGCGAACTGCACGACCGACCTGATGCACCGCTATCCGCACAACGCGGGTGCGTCGGCGGCCGTGTTCGGCGCGATGCAGCTCGCGCTCGGCGCGCTCGCGAGCATCGCGATCGGCGCACTGGCGGACGGCACGCCGTTCGCGATGGGTGTGACGATCGGCGTCTGCGGCGTGCTGTGTTTCGTCGGGCGTTACCTCGTGCTGCGCTGGCATGGCCGGCCGGTGAAAGCGGGGGCTTGAGCGGTGCGGGAGGATCGGCCTCACCTGGAGCGGTCTGACGAGCGATTATCGAGTCGATAGCTGCGCTTCGGGTTGATGACGAACCGTTTGACCTGAGCGTCGAGTTCCTTGCTGTGGTACAGGTCCAGGCATTTCAAAAAATCGAACCCGACGCCTTTGATTTCGGACTCGACGATCGGATTGCGATAGTCGCGTGCAAGAAAACGATTGACTAGCGATTTGCCCGCGTCGGGATTCCGTTCAAGATCGAAGTACGTCCAGTCCATCAGCGCACTCGCGCTGCATCCCGCGTCCATCGCAGCGGACGGTTCATTCCGATACGCGGTCGCGACACACTCGGCGAGCACCATGTCCTTGTAATTCTGGGCGTAGGTTCGGGCGCTGGCTTGTGGCGACGATGTCGTATCTGTTGCATGGCCCGATTGTGCCGCCAACGTCAGTGCCAAAAATATCACACGCTGGAACAGCGGATTTTGTCTCATGGCAGGCTCCAGACGCGTGCACAGATCCAACACATCGCCTAAAAAATAAACCGGTCTATTTGGCGAGGTACGATCAGCGCGGCAGACTTTCCAAGCGCTGATTGTTCCACTCTCCATCCAAAATAGCCTGATAGAGCATGCCTAGAGTCAGTGGCACTTTGTCATATTTTTCTCGGCGTTTTCTGGAGAAAGCCATCCGCGCCACTTCAATCAAGCTGAAGCCCTCTCCTGAGAAGTAGCGATTGAACTCAAAATCTCCAACTTGCACCGGAAACTTATCGAAGAAGCTCTCCATAAACTCGATCGCATCGTCGCCAGTGATATCCAAATCACCCTCGATGGCATGACCTTTTGTGAGAATTTTTTGGGGACTAACACCGGCCTCCCTTCTCACAAAATCCTGAAACTCGTTCCATGTAAATTGGCTCATCAGAACACCTTGTCCTCAGGCTTAACAAGCGCGTTATAGCGCGACACGGAACGAATGCTGATCATCGTGACATCGTTGGCAGCAATGACCCAGCCAACGACAGGAACCGCGCGCCCAACGAAAACCCCGATGTTTCTCACCAGAATGAACCTCAAGCGCTTAACGCTGGCGTTGGTCAGCGTTGGGAGGATCTTCTTCTTCAAATCGTAGTCCAGATACTTGCGACTCAATATCGACGCAACAGAAGTACCCGGCGTGGTACCAAAAGGCTTTGCTCGTGTTGGCATCCAATTTTGACCGGCCACAATGGCAACCACCGCTGCTACATCGTCAACACCAAGCTCCTTGCATGTCTCATCGACAAAGACAAGGAAAAACAGCTCCATCGGCGTGAGATCTCGATGTGTACCAAAGGCATAGGTATTGTTCATTATAGTATTCCTCTCTCAGGCTATCGACGAGGCTGAAACCTCGAAGAGAACGATCCCCTGCCTATCGTCTCGGGTGCTGCCTCCCAGCGAAGGCGGGGGATTTGATCACTTCTGCTTTGCCCGATCGCTGGATATTGGTGGCCACGTTGCCCCCAATCGTTCGCGCAACTTTCTCCGTGGAATTTATCGGCGCATAAATGCGCATTGCTGCTGCCCATGCGGCTGAAAAGCGTGGTCTAGGCATATCCCTCTCCGCAAACTGGATGAACGTGATGCTGTCGATGCCAATCGGGGTTCTGCGAGAAACGCGTCATTTCTCGCGTCGAACCGGGATGGCCGCATCACGGGGAGCGAAGGAAGTTACCGAGCCTGGGCAACTGCTGACAATTGGACTTGTTCGAAAATAGGGGCGTGTACGAACGTATGAGTCACGCGCAGCCCTCGGCAGACGGCATCGTCGATGCCTGCCGGGCCGCTGTGGTGCGGGGCGGTGCCGCACATGTGAAACACCCCGAACGCCGGGCTTGAATCCAGCATTCGGGGTGTCGTGTATCGACGGCGTTTCGCCGAAGCGTCAATCCCGCGCGACGTCCTTCGCCGCCGGTGACGCGCCGTGGCTCAGCCAGTCGAGCACGTCGGCCGTTTCGTCGTCGCTCGCCCGTGCGCGCGCCTGCGCGACGGCCTCCGGCAGCTCGCCGTTGGTCGACGCGCGACGGATCGCGACGCCGACCGCGAGGATGTCGATCATCAGCAGATGCAGGATTCGCGAGATCATCGACAGCTGAGATTCGCGCATCTCGATGTGATCGGTCTCGAGCGCGACGGTCGCGCGCTTCGCGAGCGGCGTGTTGCTCGACGTGATCGCGATCACCTTCGCGCCGGCCTGCATCGCGACCTCCAGCACACGCAGCAGCTCCGGCGCGCGTCCCGACTTCGACACCGCGACGATCACGTCGCCCTTGCCGAGCAGCGCGGCCGATGCGGCCTGCATGTACAGGTCGCCGTACGCGATCGTCGGGATTCCGAAGCGGAAGAACTTGTAGTGCGCGTCCTGCGCGACGATGTTCGAGTTGCCGAGCCCATAGAACTCGATGCGGCGCGCACCGTTCAGGATCTCGATCGCGTTCTCGACGTGCTCGAAGTTCAGGTGTTCGCGCAGCTGCAGGATCGCGGACACCGTGTTGTCGAGCACCTTCGCGCCGAAGTCGGTGGCCGTGTCGCCGAGATGGACCTGGCTGTGGCTCATCGGAATCGTGCCGGTGAGGCCGGTCGCGAGCTTCAGCTTGAAGTCCGACAGCCCCTGGCAGCCGAGCGAGCGGCAGAAGCGGATCACCGTCGGCTGGCTCACGTCCGCCTTGCGCGCGATGTCGACGATCGGGTCGTTGATGATCGAGCGCGGATGGTTCAGCGCGAGATCGGCGACGCGGCGCTCGGCCGGCGTCAGCGCGTCGCGCATCTGGCGGATCCGCTCGAACACGGCCGACGACGCGCCGCCCGAACGGTTCGACAGCTGCTCCGCGAGGATCGCCGATACCCCGAGGAACGCCGGATATTCGGCGGTGATCAGGTAGGTCGGGATGTTCTGGAGATACTGCGTGAAGCGGCCCTTCGCCTCGAAGCGTGCGCGGAACGACGAGCGCGTGAACAGTTCGCCGAGCTTCAGCGCGACGCCGCCGCCGATGTACACGCCGCCGAGCGCGCCGAGCGTCAGCGCGACGCTGCCCGCGAACGCGCCGAGGATCCCGCAGAAGCATTCGACCGTCTCGAGCGCGAGTGCGTCGCCCGCATGCGCACGCTCGACGATCTCGGCCGTGTCGACGGTCGCGGCGACGCGCTTCTTGTCGCGCGCGGCGAGCGCACGATAGATGATCTCGATGCCGGGCCCCGCGCACACGCGCTCGAACGACACGTGCGGAAACTTCTTGCGCGCGTACTGCAGCACGAGATCCTCGCGCTCGTCCTGCGGCGCGAACGACGCGTGACCGCCTTCGCTGCCGAGCGCGATCCAGCGGTCGTCCGCCGGAATCAGGCCGGACACGCCGAGCCCGGTGCCGGGCCCGAGCAGCCCGATCACGCTGTTCTGGCGGCGCGCGCCGCCGCCGATCTGCACGCGCTGCGCATCGGTCAGGCCCGGCAGCGCCATCGCGAGCGCGGTGAAGTCGTTGACGACGAGCAGCGTGTCGAAGCCGAGCGCGCGGCGCGTCGCCTCGATCGAGAAGCTCCAGTCGTGATTGGTCATCGTCACCTGGTCGCCGTCGACCGGGTTCGCGATCGCGATCGCCGCGTGGTTCACGCGGCTGATCTTCACGTCCTTCAGATACTTGCGGATCGCGTCGGTGAGCGTCGGGTAGTCGGCGCCGGGATAGACGCGGATCTGCGTGATCTCGCCGGGGCCGGTTTCCAGCGCGAATCGCGCGTTGGTGCCGCCGACGTCCGCGAGCAGGCGCGGGCCGTCGGCATGCTGGCCCGCGACGACAGCCTTACTTTGCGCACCAGTAGACATCGAGCTGGGTCCCCTTGTCGTTGGCCAGTTGGGAAATCGCGTTCTTCTGCAGCGTCGCGGCCGCGGCGTCGAGCACGTCGCGCTTGGCGGGGCCCGCGATCAACAGGAACAGCCGCTCGACGCGCTTCAGCGCATCGAGCGAAAAGCTCACGCGCGCATGCGGCGCGGCGCCGGGATGCACGGCGACGAAGCGCTCGGGCGTCGTGATCGCGTAGTCCCATTCGGGCGCGTCCGCGAAGATCGATGCCGTGTGGCCGTCCTCGCCCATGCCGAGCACCGCGACGTTCGGCACGCGGTAGTCGGCGTTGGCGTTGAGCGCGGCGACGTGCGCATCGAGCGATGCGCGCGTGTCGACGAGCGGCAGGAAGCGGGCAGGGGCCGCCGCGTGCTGCAGCAGCGTGTCGCGCACGAGCTGCGCGTTGCTGGCCGCGTCGTTCTCCGGCACCCAGCGGTCGTCGACCAGCGTGACGTCGACGCCGGCCCAGTCGAGCGCTGCGTGCGACAGCGTGTGCAGGAACGGGCGCGGGCTCGTGCCGCCGGACACCGCGAGCGTCGGGCGCGCGGGGCCGGCGAGCGCGGCGCGCAGCGCATCGCCGACGGCGCGCGCGAGCGCTTCGCTTTGCGCTTCCTGGGTGTCGAAAGCGTGGATCTCGATCACATCTCCTCCGGACTGCTTTGTCTGTTCAATTCGTGCGAATCGTGGGGCACGTTGCCGCGCGCTGGCGCGCACGGCAACGGTTTGCATCAGTTTTCTTCTTCGAGCCAGCAGGTGCCGTGCTGCGCGAGCATCGCGCTCGCCGCGGCCGGCCCCCACGTGCCTGCCGCGTACGGCTTCGGCGGTTTCAGCGAGCGTGCCCATTCGTTCAGGATCGGCTCGACCCAGCGCCACGCGGCTTCCTGCTCGTCGCGACGCACGAACAGCGCGAGGCGGCCGTTGATCACGTCGAGCAGCAGGCGCTGGTACGCCTCCATCTGCCCTTCCTTGAAGAACTGGTCGAACGCGAGGTCGAGGTGCACGCTCGCGAGGTTCATCCCTTCGCCGGGCTGCTTCGCGAGGCAGTACAGGCGAATCGTCTCGTTCGGCTGCAGCCGGATCACGAGGCGGTTCGAACCGGGGCGCAGCGCGGTCGGGCCCAGCGCCGAGTGCGGCACCGGCCGGAAGTTCACGACGATCTCCGCGACGCGGTCGGCCAGACGCTTGCCGGTGCGCAGGAAGAACGGCACGCCGGCCCAGCGCCAGTTCTCGATCTCGACCTTCAGCGCGACGAAGGTTTCGGTCGGGCTGTCGGGTTTCACGCCGGGCTCGGTGGCATAGGCCGGCACCTGTGCGCCCTTGATCACGCCCGCATGATACTGGCCGCGCACCGCGACCTTGCCGATGTCGCGCGGATCGATGGGCTTCAGCGCACGCAGCACGCGCAGCTTTTCGTCGCGCACCGCGTCGGAATCCATCGAGTGCGGCGGCTCCATCGCGACGATCGACAGCAGCTGCAGCAGGTGGTTCTGCACCATGTCGCGCAGTGCGCCCGTATTGTCGTAGAAATCGCCGCGCGCCTCGACGCCGAGCTCCTCGGCGATCGTGATCTGGATGCTCTCGACCCATTCGCGGCGCCACAGCGGCTCGAACAGCGCATTGCCGAAGCGCAGCGCGAGCAGGTTCTGTACCGGCTCCTTCCCGAGATAGTGGTCGATCCGGTAGATCTGGTCTTCCGCGAAGATCTCGCCGACCGCGTCGTTGATCGCGTTCGACGATTTCAGGTCGTAGCCGAGCGGCTTCTCGAGCACGATGCGCGCGCCCTCGTTCAGGCCGACCGACGCGAGCGCCTTGCAGATCGGCACGAACAGCGACGGCCCTGTGGCGAGATAGAACACGCGGATGCCGGACAGCTGCGCGACCGCGTCGCGCAGCACGACGTAGTCCTCCGCACGGCCGAGGTCGAGCTTCACGTATTCGATGCGCTCGAGGAAGGATTTCCACACGCTTTCGTCGAATGCCTTGCCGGCCGCCTTCGCCGCATGCGGCTTCACATGCGTGTCGACCCACTCGAGATAGCCGGCCCGATCCGATTCGTGCCGCGCGACGGCAACGATCCGGCCGCTTTCCGCAAGCATGTTGCCGCGGTGCGCTTCGAACAGCGCGGGCAGGATCTTGCGCATCGACAGGTCGCCGGTGCCGCCGAAAAGTACGAAGGTAAAGCTGGAATCGGTATGCATGTGTCTCCGCCGATTGGGGTGCTGGGAAGCGATCCGTAGTGCGATAAAAATATTTTTGACACTGAATTGTAGTTTAACTACAATCCGCCGCAAGGGGTAGCACCTGGGCGAAGAAAAAAAGAAGCGCGGTCGATGAACTGCGCGAGCTTCGCCTTCGGGAGCGCCTTGTGCCGAATGTTATCGGACATTGACGGTGCGCATCGTCCGCGCATCGTCGCCCCCGGGCTCGCGCCGCGGCATCGCGGCGGGCCAGAAACACAAAGAGGAGACACGCCGTTGAATCTCGATTCACGCTTTCTGTAAGAGCCCGGCCGGTCATCGGCCCCGTACGCTGCAATGCGTCCCGCGGCTCGATTTCCCCGTCGTTTATCAAGAAGCCGGTTCCCCGTCAGGGAACCTCACGAGTTGATTCAGTCTGGAGGAGATAAGTAATGAAAGTTCGCTCGATCATGGGCGCGCTCTGCGCCGCGGGTCTGATGGCTGGCGCCGTGGCGGCGCAGGCGGCCGAGAACGTAACCGTGCTGCACTGGTGGACCTCGGGCGGCGAGTCGAAGGCCGTCGGCGTGCTGAAGGACGACGTGCAGAAGCAGGGCTACGTGTGGAAGGACTTCGCGGTCGCGGGCGGCGCCGGCGCCGCGGCGATGACCGCGCTGAAGACCAAGGTGATCAGCGGCGACGCACCGTCGGCCGCGCAGATCAAGGGCCCGCTGATCCAGGACTGGGCCGACCAGGGCGTGCTCGTCAACATCGATTCCGCCGCCGGCGACTGGAAGCAGAACCTGCCGCCGGAAATCGACAAGATCATCAAGTACAAGGGCCACACCGTCGCCGCGCCGTTCTCGGTGCACCGCGTGAACTGGCTCTATATCAACAAGGCCGCGCTCGACAAGGTCGGCGCGAAGGTGCCGACCACCTGGCCCGAATTCTTCGCGGTGGCCGACAAGCTGAAGGCTGCCGGCATCCAGCCGGTCGCGATGGGCGGCCAGCCGTGGCAGGACCTGACGCTGTGGGAAGACGTCGTGCTGTCGCAGGGTCCGGCGTTCTACAAGAAGGCGCTCGTCGATCTCGACCAGGCCACGCTGACGTCGCCGCAGATGCTGTCGGTGTTCGACACGGTGCGCAAGATCCAGGGCTACTTCGACACGGGCCGCAACGGCCGCGACTGGAACCTCGCGACCGCGATGGTGATCAACGGCAAGGCCGGCATGCAGTTCATGGGCGACTGGGCGAAGGGCGAGTTCGAGAACGCCGGCAAGAAGGCGGGCAAGGACTACATCTGCGCGGCGGTGCCGGGTACGGCGAATTCGTACACGTTCAACGTCGACTCGTTCGTGTTCTTCCAGCAGAAGGGGCAGAAGGACGCGACGCCGGGCCAGGTCGCACTCGCGAAGACGATCATGACGCCGGACTTCCAGGAGCAGTTCAGCCTGCTGAAGGGCTCGGTGCCGGTGCGCCTCGGCGTGAAGATGGACAAGTTCGACGACTGCGCGAAGAAGTCGTATGCCGACGAGCAGACCGCGATCAAGTCGGGCGGCTTCGTGCCGTCGCTCGCGCACGGGATGGCGCAGGGCGATGCAACGGCCGGCGCGATCACCGACGTCGTGACGAAGTTCATGAACTCGCAGCAGGATTCGAAGAGCGCGGTCGCCGCGCTCGCGAAGGCCGCGAAGGTGAAGTAAAGCGCGACAGGCGCCCGGCCGGAAGCGCAGGATCGGCCGGGCGTTCCTGCATGTGCAGCAAACGGGCTCGCTCGCGGGCCCGTGTCGTACCCGGCGCCGGCCCGGCCTGCGTCACCCTCGTTCCAGGAGTCGAATCAAGTGGCTGCCCCTCTTAGCGGAAACGGATCCGGCGCTGCCGCCGCACGGCGCACGTCGCCGATGTCGGCCTTCGCCGATCGCTGGATTCCGAAGCTCGTGCTCGCGCCGAGCCTCGCGATCGCCGTGGTGTTCATCTACGGCTTCATCCTGATTACCGGCTATCTGTCGCTGACCAATTCGCGGCTGTTGCCGAACTACGAATTCGACGGCTTCGGCCGTTATTCGGATCTGTTCCAGAACGACGTGTGGTGGACATCCGCCGCGAACCTCGGCTGGTTCGGGATTCCGTTCATCGCGATCTGCGTCGCGCTCGGGCTGTTCCTCGCGATCCTGCTCGACCAGCGGATCCGCAACGAAGGCGCGCTGCGCGCGATCTTCCTGTATCCGATGGCGCTGTCGTTCATCGTCACGGGCACCGCATGGCAGTGGATCCTGAACCCGGGCCTCGGCCTGGAGAAGGTGATGCACGACTGGGGCTGGACGAGCTTCTCGTTCGGCTGGCTCGACGATCCGGACAAGGCGATCTTCTGTATCGTGATCGCCGCCGTGTGGCAGTCGACCGGCTTCGTGATGGCGCTGTTCCTCGCCGGGCTGCGCGGCGTCGATGCGGAGATCTTCAAGGCCGCGCAGGTCGACGGCGCGACGCTGCCGACCATCTACCGCAAGATCGTGATCCCGAGCATGCGCCCGGTGTTCTTCTCGGTGCTGCTGATCCTCTGCCACATCACGATCAAGACCTTCGACCTGGTCGTCGCGCTGACGGCGGGCGGCCCCGGCACGTCGTCGTCGCTGCCGGCCATGTTCATGTACACGTTTTCGTTCAACCGCGGCCAGCTCGGGCTCGGCGCGGCGTCGTCGGTGATGATGCTCGCGACCGTGGTCGCGGTGCTGGTGCCGCTGATGTATATGGAATCGAGGAGCACCCGCAATGCAGCCTAAAGTGACGATCAGCCGGGCAGTGATCTATGCGGCGCTGATCCTGTTCGCGCTGTATTTCCTGTTCCCGATCTACGTGATGCTGTCGACGTCCTTCAAGGACCTCGACCAGCTGCGTACCGGCAACCTGTTGACGCCGCCGACGCACTGGACCTTCGATCCGTGGGTGAAGGCGTGGAGCGGCGCGTGTACCGGCGTGCGCTGCGACGGCATGAAGCCGTTCTTCCTGAACTCGCTGCAGATGGTGATTCCGGCCGTGCTGATCTCGTCGCTGATCGGCGCGTTCAACGGCTACGTGCTCACGCACTGGCGCTTTCGCGGCGCGGATGCGCTGTTCACGATGATGCTGGTCGGCTGCTTCATCCCGTTCCAGGTGATCCTGCTGCCGATGGCGCGCCTGCAGGGGATGCTCGGCCTCGCCAACACGATTCCGGGCCTGGTGTTCGTGCACGTCGTGTACGGCATCGCGTTCACGACGATGTTCTTCCGCAACTTCTACGTGAGCGTGCCGGCCGAGCTCGTGAAGGCCGCGCGCATCGACGGCGCGGGTTTCTTCACGATCTTCACGAAGATCCTGCTGCCGGTGTCGCTGCCGATCTTCATGGTGTGCCTGATCTGGCAATTCACGCAGATCTGGAACGACTTCCTGTTCGGGATCGTGTTCTCCGGCGTCGACTCGATGCCGATCACGGTTGCGCTGAACAACCTCGTCAACACGTCGACGGGCGTGAAGGAATACAACGTCGACATGGCCGGCGCGATCATCGCCGCGCTGCCGACGCTGCTCGTCTACGTGGTCGCCGGCCGCTACTTCGTGCGCGGGCTGACGGCGGGCGCGGTGAAGGGGTAAGCGCGGCTTCATCCGATACGAGGAACCGGCCGCGCACGACGCGCGGCGCATCGAAACGAACCCGACGCGGCGCCGTGGCGCCGCGCGAGACGAGACAGAGGATTCACAGCATGGCAAGCCTTTCCATCCGTGACGTGTACAAGACCTACCCGAACGGGGTGCCGGTCCTGAAGGGTGTCGACATCGAGATCGAGGACGGACAGTTCCTGATCCTGGTCGGCGGCTCGGGCTGCGGGAAGTCGACGCTGCTCAACATGATCGCCGGTCTCGAGACCGTGACGAGCGGCGAGATCTGCATCGACGGCAAGGTCGTCAACGACCTGTCGCCGAAGGATCGCGACATCGCGATGGTGTTCCAGTCGTACGCGCTGTACCCGTCGATGACGGTGCGCGAGAACATCTCGTTCGGCCTGAACATCCGCAAGGTGCCGAAGAGCGAGCAGCAGCAGATCGTCGAGCGCGTGTCGGCGATGCTGCAGATCCAGCATCTGCTCGACCGCAAGCCGGGCCAGCTGTCGGGCGGCCAGCGCCAGCGCGTCGCGATGGGCCGCGCACTGGCGCGCGATCCGTCGCTGTTCCTGTTCGACGAGCCGCTGTCGAACCTCGACGCGAAGCTGCGCATCGAGATGCGCGCGGAAATCAAGCTGCTGCACCAGCGCCTCGGCACGACGATCGTCTACGTGACGCACGACCAGATCGAGGCGATGACGCTCGGCGACCGGATCGCGGTGATGAAGGACGGCGTGGTCCAGCAGTTCGGCGCGCCGCAGGAAATCTACGATTCGCCGTCGAACCTGTTCGTCGCGGGCTTCATCGGCGCGCCGCCGATGAACTTCATCAACGGCCGCCTGGTCGAGCAGGGCAGCGGGGTCGCGCTCGAGATCGATACGGGCCTCGCGCGCAGCGCGCTGAACCTGCCGTTCGACGCGAAGCGGATGAACGGCCACGTGGGCCGCGAGGTGATCCTCGGCCTGCGTCCGGAGCGCATCACCGACGCGCGCAATGCGCACCACGGCGAGGCGTCGAAGCTGCAGCCGATCGACGTGCGCGTCGACGTGACCGAGCCGACCGGGCCGGACACGCACGTGTTCGCGCAGGTCAACGGCAAGCGGATCGTGAGCCGCGTGCACCCGGCCGCGAACCCGCAGCCGGGGCAGACGCAGTCGCTGCTGTTCGACGTGTCGAAGGCGGTGCTGTTCGATCCGGCATCGGAAGAGCGGATCGCGTGAGGCCGCGGTTGCGCTGAATGAAGAAGGGGCCGTCTCGAAGGAGCGGCCCCTTTTGTTTCTGGCGGTGCGTCCGGTGTTGCGGCGGCGATCAGTGCGGCAACCGCACGTCGAACTTGAAGGTCGCGAGCCGCGCGACGAGGATGAAGCCGGTCGCGAGCAGCACGCTGTACACCGAGTCGAACTGCAGCCACGCGAGCAGCAGGTAGAACCAGCAGCCGACGAACGCGCAGGTCGCGTACGGCCGCGAATCGCGCAGGATCAGCGGGATGTCGTTGCACAGCACGTCGCGGATGATCCCGCCGACCACGCCCGTGATCACGCCCATCATCACCGCGATGAAGCGCGGCATCTCGGCATCGAGCGCGATCGCGGTGCCCGAGATGCTGAAGATGCCGAGCCCGATCGCGTCGGCCACCAGCAGCAGTCGCTCGGCCGACAGCCGCGACAGCATCCGCAACACGAACGGCGCGAACAGCGCGAGCACGAAGATCGCGATCACGTAGTCGTCGTGCACGACCCAGTAGAACGGCCGGCGTTCGAGCAGGATGTCGCGCAGCGTGCCGCCGCCGAATGCGGTGGCGAGCGCGACGACGAACGTGCCGACCGAGTCGAGACGGTTCTTGCGCGCCTCGATGAAGCCCGAGATCGCGAACGCCAGCGTCGCGATCGCCTCCAGTACCGCGATCGCGAGCGTCAGCCTAGGATGCGGCACGCGGCCCCCGATCGGCGGGCGCCGCGAGCGGCTGCAGCAGCACGAGCACCGCGCCCGCGCCGCCGTCGTGGCTGCGCGCCTCGCAGAACGCGATCACTTCTTCCTTCTGCACGAGCCACGCGCGCACCTTGCCTTTCAGCACGGGTTCCTTGCCGATCGAGCCGAGCCCCTTGCCATGGATCACGCGCAGGCAGCGCAGCCCCTTCTTGCCGGCTTCGCGGATGAATTCGGCGAGCGCATCGCGCGCCTCGTCGCGCCGCATCCCGTGCAGGTCGATCTGCGCCTGCACGATCCACGCGCCGCTCCTCAGCTTGCGCACGACGTCGCGACTGATGCCGGGGCGGTGGTAGTACAGCGATTCGTCGCTGTCGAGCAGCGTCTCGGGATCGAATTCGTCGGACAGCGTCGCGTTCAGCACGGCTTCCTCGTCGCGCTGCGTCTGCTTCGGCACCGGGTCGGGCAGCGTACGGCCGGATTTCGCGCGCGGCGGCGCGTTCAGCGGCTGGATCGCGCCGATTTCGTTGCGGAACAGGTTCGCGTCGGCTTCCGCCTTGCGTTCGGCCTTCGCGGTTTCGATGCGCTCGCGGTCGCGGCGATCGGCTTCGCCTTGCAGCGACTTGCGCAACGCGCCGAGGCCGGCCAGGCCCTGGCCGCGCAATGCGGCGGCGTCGGGCGCGGGCGGCGGCGCCGCGGGCGCCGGGTTTGCGGGACGGGCGGCGATCTTCCGCTTCGCGGGATCGCTCGGATGGGGCTGGTTCTTCGCCATGATTCGGTAACCGGGCAGGCGCGTTCGGGCGCGCGGGCACAAAAAAAGCCGCTGCGCGACGGCAGCGGCTTTCCGGTCAAGCCCGCTTCGCGGCAGCGGACGCCATTGTAGCGCCCGGCGCGCGAAGGCTCGACGCTTACTTCTTGTCGTGCAGGCTTTCGAGGTAGCGCTGCGCGTCGAGCGCGGCCATGCAGCCCGTGCCGGCGCTCGTGATCGCCTGGCGGTACACGTTGTCCTGTACGTCGCCGGCGGCGAACACGCCCGGCACGCTGGTCGACGTCGCGTTGCCCTGCAGGCCGCTCTTCGTCAGGATGTAACCGTCCTTCATCTCGAGCTGGCCCTGGAACAGGTCGGTATTCGGCTTGTGGCCGATCGCGACGAACACGCCCTGCACGGTGAGGTCCTGCTTCTCGCCGGTCTTCACGTTCTTGATGCGCAGGCCCGTGACGCCCGAATCCTCGCCCGTCACTTCGTCGAGCACGTGATCCCACTTGATGTCGACGACGCCTTCCTTTTCCTTCTCCAGCAGGCGGTCGATCAGGATCGGCTCGGCGCGGAACTTGTCGCGGCGGTGGATCACCGTGACCTTCTTCGCGATGCCCGTCAGGTAGAGCGCTTCCTCGACCGCCGTGTTGCCGCCGCCGATCACCGCGACTTCCTGGTTGCGGTAGAAGAAGCCGTCGCAGGTCGCGCAGGCCGACACGCCCTTGCCCATGAACAATTCTTCGGACGGCAGGCCGAGATACTGTGCGGATGCGCCGGTCGCGATGATCAGCGAGTCGCACGTGTATTCACCCGAATCGCCGATCAGCCGGATCGGCTTTTCGTGCAGTTTCGCGGTGTGGATGTGGTCGAAGACGATTTCGGTGTTGAAACGCTCGGCGTGCTCGAGGAAGCGCGCCATCAGTTCCGGGCCTTGCACACCCTTCGCGTCCGCCGGCCAGTTTTCGACGTCGGTCGTGGTCATCAGCTGGCCGCCCTGCGCGATGCCGGTGATCAGCACCGGGGACAGGTTGGCGCGAGCCGCGTAGACGGCAGCCGTGTAGCCGGCGGGGCCGGAACCGAGAATCAGGACTTTGGCGTGTTTGGGCGTGGACATGTGCGAATCCGTAAAGGGCGGCCGCGGCGGGCGGGGTAAGGCTCGCCGGACGGTCTGGGTTGACCGGGATGCCGTCGTAGATGGGTATCAGACGCGCATTATAAAGGCCCCGTTGCTGCGCTGCCGAACGAGAGTTTCAATCGTGGCGATAGCGTTCGTCGGCGGATCGCCAGCAGTGGCGGGGCAGGTTGGGCGGGTCGGGTTGGGGGCGGGCGGCTGCGGCCCGTGGCGGCGCATTGCCGCGGCCGGGCGTCACGGGCCGACCGGCGGCCGGATCGCGTGCGCGGGTATCGGCTTCGGCCGCCCCGACCCTCTTATGTAACCGTCATTTACACTTGGCGCCCCGGTGCAGCGTTTACAATAAGCGCGATCGAACGACAGGCGGGCGCGCGGCCCGTCCTCTTTATACGGATTCATGGCAAAAGCTCCTTATTCCGCCCAGGCACAGGCGTTGCCGCACCGGATGTCGAAGCTCCTCACGGAGATCCGCTGGATTCTCCAGGTCGCGCTCTGCGCTTTTCTGGTGATGGCCCTGTTGAGCTACAGCCGGCGCGATCCGAGCTGGACGCACGCCGCGCAGGTCGACCACATCTCGAACTGGGCCGGCCGCGTCGGCGCGTGGACGGCCGACATCATCCTGCTGCTGTTCGGCCTGTCGGCCTACTGGCTGATCGTGCCGCTCGGGCGGCGCATCGCGGTCAACTACCGGCGCATCACGCGCCACGAGGCGGTCGCCGACGAACCCGAGCGGCCGATCGGCTGGCTCACCGAGATCCTGGCGTTCGTGCTCGTCGTGCTCGCGTGCGACGGCATCGAGGCGCTGCGCATGTGGTCGCTGAAGGTGCAGCTGCCGCGCGCACCGGGCGGCGTGATCGGCGAGGCCGTGGCGGGTGCGATGTCGCACGCGTTCGGCTTCACCGGCGGCACGCTGCTGCTGCTGATCCTGCTCGCGATCGGCCTGTCGCTGTATTTCCGCTTCTCGTGGCTGTCGGTCGCCGAGCGCGTGGGCGGGGCGATCCTGTCCGCCGTCAACGTCGCTAAGCTGCGCCGCGAGGCCGAGCGCGACCGCAAGCTCGGCGAGGCCGCGGCCGTGCGCCGCGAAGGCAAGGTCGAAGAGGAGCGTGTGCGCATCGAGGATCACGAACCCGTGACGATCGTGCCGCCGGTCGTCACGCCGGCGAAGTCCGAGCGCGTCGAGCGCGAGCGCCAGGTGCCGCTCTTCACCGACCTGCCGGGCGATTCGACGCTGCCGCCGGTGTCGCTGCTCGATCCCGCGCCGAAGACGCAGGAAGCGATTTCCGCCGATACGCTCGAATTCACGTCGCGCCTGATCGAGAAGAAGCTGAAGGACTTCGGTGTCGAGGCGAGCGTCGTCGCTGCGTATCCGGGCCCGGTCGTCACGCGCTACGAGATCGAGCCGGCCACCGGCGTGAAGGGCAGCCAGATCGTCAACCTCGCGAAGGATCTCGCGCGTTCGCTGTCGCTCGTGTCGATCCGCGTGGTCGAGACGATCCCCGGCAAGAACTACATGGCGCTCGAGCTGCCGAACCAGCGCCGCCAGACGGTCCACCTGTCCGAGATCATCGGCTCGGAAGTCTATGCGGCCGCGTCGTCGGCGCTGACGCTGAGCCTCGGCAAGGACATCGGCGGCAAGCCGGTCTGCGCGGACCTCGCGAAGATGCCGCACCTGCTGGTCGCCGGCACGACCGGTTCGGGCAAGTCGGTCGGGATCAACGCGATGATCCTGTCGCTGCTGTACAAGGCCACTGCCGAGCAGGTGCGCCTGATCCTGATCGATCCGAAGATGCTCGAAATGAGCGTCTACGAAGGCATTCCGCACCTGCTGTGCCCGGTCGTCACCGACATGCGCCAGGCCGGCCATGCGCTGAACTGGACGGTCGCGGAGATGGAGCGCCGCTACAAGCTGATGAGCAAGCTCGGCGTGCGCAACCTGGCGGGCTACAACAACAAGATCGACGAAGCGGCGAAGCGCGAGGAAAAGATTCCGAATCCGTTCAGCCTGACGCCGGACGATCCTGAACCGCTCGGCCGCCTGCCGAACATCGTCGTCGTGATCGACGAGCTGGCCGACCTGATGATGGTCGTCGGCAAGAAGGTCGAGGAACTGATCGCGCGGATCGCGCAGAAGGCGCGCGCGGCCGGCATCCACCTGATCCTCGCGACGCAGCGTCCGTCCGTCGACGTGATTACCGGCCTGATCAAGGCGAACGTGCCGACGCGGATCGCGTTCCAGGTGTCGTCGAAGATCGACTCGCGCACGATTCTCGACCAGATGGGCGCCGAATCCCTGCTCGGGATGGGCGACATGCTTTACCTGCCGCCGGGCACCGGGCTGCCGGTGCGCGTGCACGGCGCATTCGTCGCCGACGACGAAGTGCATCGCGTCGTCGAGAAGCTCAAGGAGCAGGGCGAGCCGAACTACGTCGAAGGGCTGCTCGAAGGCGGCACGGCCGACGGCGACGAGGGCTCGGCCGGCACGGGAACCGGCGAAGGCGGCGAGGAGTCTGATCCGCTGTACGACCAGGCGGTCGAGATCGTCATCAAGAACCGCCGCGCGTCGATTTCGCTCGTGCAGCGCCATCTGCGGATCGGCTACAACCGCGCGGCGCGGCTGCTCGAACAGATGGAACAGTCGGGGCTCGTGTCGGCGATGTCGTCGAGCGGCAACCGCGAAATTCTTGTGCCGGCGCGCGACGCGGAATGAGTCCGCGGCGCCCGCAGCGCCGGCCACCCAGGGAGAAAACCGCAATATGCAGCAACATTCGTTCGCAGTGTCCCTTCGTTCGACGCGGCGCTGGCTCGGCGCGGCGCTCGCCGGCGCATCGCTGATGCTCGCGGCGACGCACGCGTTCGCGGGCGGCACCGAGCAGCTGAAGGCCTTCGTGTCGCAGGTGCGCTCGGCGAAAGGCGATTTCACGCAGCAGATCGTCAAGGCGCCGGCGAAGGGCGCGAGCGCCGTGCAGGCCGCGCCGAAGCCGAACGACAACTCGAGCGGCACGTTCGTGTTCTCGCGTCCGGGCAAGTTCATCTGGACGTACCAGAAGCCGTACCAGCAGGTGCTGCAGGCCGACGGCGACAAGCTCTACGTGTACGACCGCGACCTGAACCAGGTCACCGAACGCAAGCTGAACGGCGCGCTGGGCGCGAGCCCGGCCGCGATCCTGTTCGGCAGCAACGATCTCGACAAGAACTACACGCTGCGCGATGCCGGCGAGAAGGGTGGCATCGAGTGGCTCGAGATGCTGCCGAAGGCGCAGGACACGCAATTCCAGCGGATCGGCATCGGCTTCCGCAACGGCACGCTCGCCGCGATGGAATTGCACGACGTGTTCGGCAACGTCACGCTGCTCACGTTCACGAACATCCAGACGAACCCGCCGCTGAAGAGCGATACGTTCAAGTTCGTCGTGCCGAAGGGCGCGGACGTGATCAACGGCTGATCGGCACCACGCCGTTTTCCCGACACGGGCCTGCCGGCGACGGCAGGCCCGTGTTGTTTTTTGGGGCGCGGGCATCGGGCGCGGGCATCGGGCGTCGGGATCGGGCGCAAGCACCAGGCGCGGCGGTGCAGTCGCGCGGCTGTCATAATGTCGGGTCCGGCGGCCCGTTCGGCCGCCATCGTTTGATCTGGAGCGAGGGTTCATGTCCGACCTGTTTCAAGTCGAGCCGCGCCGGCCGCTCGCCGAGGCGCTGCGGCCGAAGACGCTCGCCGAGGTGATCGGCCAGACGCATCTGCTGGGCGAAGGCAAGCCGCTGCGGCTCGCGTTCGAATCCGGCAAGCCGCATTCGATGATCCTGTGGGGGCCGCCCGGCGTCGGCAAGACGACGCTCGCGCGCCTCACCGCGCTCGCGTTCGACTGCGAGTTCATCGCGCTGTCCGCGGTGCTCGGCGGCGTGAAGGACATCCGCGAGTCGATGGAGCAGGCGAAGGACACGCTGAATCGCACCGGCCGCCACACGATCCTGTTCGTCGACGAAATCCACCGCTTCAACAAGGGGCAGCAGGATGCGCTGCTGCCGTTCGTCGAGTCGGGGCTCGTGACCTTCATCGGCGCGACGACCGAGAACCCGAGCTTCGAAGTCAACTCGGCGCTGCTGTCGCGGGCGCAGGTGTACGTGCTGCA
The DNA here is from genome assembly GCF_003853805.1 of Burkholderia sp. Bp8994. Taxonomy (NCBI): domain Bacteria; kingdom Pseudomonadati; phylum Pseudomonadota; class Betaproteobacteria; order Burkholderiales; family Burkholderiaceae; genus Burkholderia; species Burkholderia sp. Bp8994. The sequence goes on along the minus strand of NZ_QTQH01000008.1, from coordinate 95,534 downwards.
GTCGCTGAACGACGACGAGATGCGTCAGCTGCTCAAGCGCGCGCAGGAAATCGCGCTCGACGGGCTCGCGTTCGACGACAAGGCGATCGATACGCTCATCGGTTATGCGGACGGCGACGCGCGGCGCTTCCTGAACCTGCTCGAGCAGGCGCAGACGGCCGCAGCCTCGGCCAAGGTCACGACCATCGATGCCGAGTTCGTCAGCAGCGCGATGACGCTGAACGCGCGGCGCTTCGACAAGGGCGGCGACAACTTCTACGACCAGATCTCGGCGCTGCACAAGTCGGTGCGCGGTTCGAGCCCGGACGGTGCGCTGTACTGGTTCTGCCGGATGATCGACGGCGGCGCGGATCCGAAATATCTCGCGCGGCGCATCGTGCGGATGGCGTGGGAAGACATCGGCCTCGCCGATCCGCGCGCACTGCAGGTGGCGAACGACGCGGCCGAGACCTACGAGCGGCTCGGCTCGCCCGAAGGCGAGCTGGCGCTCGGGCAGGCGGTGATCTATCTCGCGTGCGCGGCGAAGAGCAATGCGGGCTACAACGCGTTCAACCAGGCGATGGCGTTCGTGAAGCAGGACAAGTCGCGCGAGGTGCCCGTGCATCTGCGCAATGCGCCGACCAAGCTGATGAAGGAACTCGGCTACGGCCATGCGTATCGCTACGCACACGACGAGCCGAATGCCTATGCGGCCGGCGAGTCGTATCTTCCGGAAGGGATGCGCGAGCCGCGTTGGTACAAGCCGGTGCCGCGCGGGCTCGAATCGAAGATCGCCGACAAGCTCGCGTGGCTGCGCGAGCTCGACCGCGAGGCCGGCAAGAAGGACTGACCGGCTGCGCGCGGCCCGACGGCCGGCGCTGCCGGGGGGCGTGTCAGCGCCGGCGGCCCGGCTGCTTCTTCCAGTACTCGAACGGCTCCTCGTGGCAGTCGATGTCGAGCTCGGCGACCCGTGCGTGCAGGCGCGCCTGCGCATCGGCGATCGCGAGGTTGTAGATTGCCGGCGCGATTTCCTCGACGAAGAAATGCAGCAGCGCACCGGCCTGGATGTTGCCGATCGGCTCGTCCATGTTTTCTGTGAAATACCGTTGCAGCGACGCGATCGCGCGGTCGCGAACATCCTTGTCCAGTTCGATGGCCATCGGGTTCCCTCGGGTGATGGTGATGCGAAGACGGGTGCGTTGCCCGCCGCGTTGCGCCCGGCCGGGGCGGCTGTCGCGCGCTGCGCCGCGGCGTCGCGCAACGCGCTTCGCCGGCTGCGGGCGCGCAGGCCGGCAATGCGATACTGCCACGCCCGTCGCGCGTTTGCGGCACTGTCCATCCGGCCAATGCCGTGGCGGCCCCGCGGTGCGTTAGAATTCCCGTCTTACACAACGATTTTCCAAGTCCTCCCATGCTCGACATCCAGTTGCTGCGCAAAGACCTCGACGGCGTCGCGAAGCGCCTCGCCGATCGCGGCTACACCCTCGACGTCGCCGCGTTCTCCGCCCTCGAAGCGGAACGCCGTGCGATCCAGACCCGTACCGAAGAGCTTCAGGCGCGCCGCAACAGCCTGTCGAAGCAGATCGGCGCGATGAAGGGGAAGGGCGAGGACACGTCGGCCGTCATGGCCGAAGTCGGCGGGATCGGCGACGAAATGAAGGCGTCGGAGGCCAAGCTCGGCGAGATCCAGACGCGCCTGTCCGACCTGATGCTGGGCATGCCGAACATCGCGCACGAAAGCGTGCCGGTCGGCAAGGACGAAGCCGACAACGTCGAAGTGCGCCGCTGGGGCACGCCGCGCCAGTTCGACTTCGAGGTGAAGGATCACGTCGACGTCGGCACGCCGCTCGGCCTCGATTTCGAAACCGGCGCGAAGCTCGCCGGCGCACGCTTCACGATGCTGCGCGGCTCGATCGCACGCCTGCACCGCGCGCTCGCGCAGTTCATGATCGACACGCACACGCTGCAGCACGGCTACAGCGAGACGTACACGCCGTACATCGTGAATCCCGAGATCCTGTACGGCACGGGCCAGCTGCCGAAGTTCGCGGACGACATGTTCCGCGTCGAGAAGGGCGGCGCCGAAAACACGATCACGCAGTACCTGATCTCCACGTCCGAGATTTCGCTGACGAACACCGTGCGCGAGTCGATCGTCGAAGGCTCCGCGCTGCCGATCAAGCTGACCGCGCATTCGCCGTGCTTCCGCTCCGAAGCCGGCTCGTATGGCCGCGACACGCGCGGGATGATCCGCCAGCACCAGTTCGACAAGGTCGAGATGGTGCAGGTCGTCGCGCCGGACGCGTCGTATGCGGCACTCGACGAGATGGTCGGCCACGCGGAGGCGATCCTGCAGAAGCTCGGCCTGCCGTACCGCGTGATCACGCTGTGCACGGGCGACATGGGCTTCTCGGCCGCGAAGACGTTCGACCTCGAAGTGTGGCTGCCCGCGCAGAACACCTATCGCGAGATCTCGAGCTGCTCGAACACCGAAGCGTTCCAGGCGCGCCGGATGCAGGCGCGTTTCCGCAACGCGCAGGGCAAGCCGGAACTCGTGCATACGCTGAACGGCTCCGGCCTCGCGGTCGGCCGCACGCTCGTCGCAGTGCTGGAGAACTACCAGAATGCCGACGGTTCGGTCACGGTGCCCGAGGCGCTGCGTCCGTACATGGGCGGCATGGAGCGAATCGAAGCGCCGGCGCAGGCGTCGTGAGATCGCTGCGCGATCGGTCTTCGACGGGCTCGCAAAAAAATTTGCAAAAAACGCTTGTGAGTTACGAAGAGATCGTTCTATAATCTTTTCTTTCCCGGACACGACCAACCGGGAAATGAAGCAGCAAGGAAGGAGAGGTGGCAGAGTGGTCGAATGTACCTGACTCGAAATCAGGCGTACGGTTTCCCCGTACCGTGGGTTCGAATCCCACCCTCTCCGCCAAAATACGAAGCCCCGTGATCCGGAAGGATCACGGGGTTTTTCGTTTTGGTCGCCCGGTGGCGAGCGTGGATGCGATGTGCGGTACGCGCGCGCGTACCGATCGGCCGGCACCCGCTTGGGCGTTGTTGCCTCGGTTCCCGCCGCCCACGGATCGCCACGGGCTTCGTGCTCGACCCGCACGGTTCCCGCCGCCGCTTGCCCGCTTCAGCCTTGACCTCGCGCGCCGTTAACAGAGCGGTCGGCGGCTCGCGCTTTTTTGCGCGGTCGCCGTTCTCCGACGATCCAAGGTCCCATGAAGCTGAGCTACAAGATTCCCCTCGCATTCGCCATTGCGCTGCTGCTGATGTTCTGCGGCGCGCTGTACGGCATCCGCATTCTCAATCGCTCGATCGACACGTTCGCGAACGACGTGCAGACGCACGTTGCCGACGAGCGGCTCGTATCGGCCACGCTCGTGCAGTTCAAGCTGCAGGTGCAGGAATGGAAGGACACGCTGCTGCGCGGCAAGCAGCCCGACAAGCTCGACAAGTACTGGCAGGCATTCCAGACGCGCGAGCGCACGGTAGACACGCTCGCCGCGCAGCTCGTCGGCGAGCTGCCGCCCGGCGAGAGCCGGACGCTCGTCGAGCAGTTCATGCGCGCGCATGCGGCGATGGGCGACGGCTACCGGCGAGGGTTCGACGCGTTCAAGGCCGCGGGCTTCGAGCCGACGGCCGGGGACGCGGCCGTGGCGGGCGTCGACCGGGCGCCCGCCGCGCTGCTCGAGCGCGCGGCGAAGGCGATCGCCGACGAGAGTGCTGCCGTATCGTCGCAAGCGAGCCGCGATGCGCGCCACGCGACCGCGGCGAGCGTCGTGCTCATGCTGATCGTGCTCGGCATCGCGATGATCGGTGCGTTCCTGTTCAGCCGCGCGATCCTGCGGCCGCTCGATCGCGCCGTGGCCTGTGCACAGGCGGTGGCCGGCGGCGACCTGACGCGCGACGTCGACGCGGCCGGCCGCGACGAGATCGCCGATCTGCTGCGCGCATTGAAGACGATGCAGGCGAGCCTGTCGGGTGTCGTGCTCGAGGTGCGTACGCATGCCGAAGCCGTCGCGACCGCGAGCGCGCAGATCGCGGCGGGCAATCACGACCTGTCGTCGCGCACCGAGGCGCAGGCTGCTTCGCTCGAGGAAACCGCGGCCAGCATGACCGAACTGACGGGCATCGTGCGCCAGTCGGCCGAACACGCGCAGCATGCGGCGCAGCTCGCACGCGACGCATCGGACATCGCGTCCGCGGGCGGTGGCGTGATGACGGACGCGGTCGGCACGATGAGCGGGATTGCCGCCAGCGCGGCGAAGGTCGGCGAGATCATCGCGGTCATCGACGGCATCGCATTCCAGACCAACATCCTCGCGCTGAACGCGGCCGTCGAGGCGGCGCGCGCGGGCGAGCAGGGGCGCGGCTTTGCGGTCGTCGCGTCGGAGGTGCGCACGCTCGCGCAGCGCAGCGCGGCCGCCGCGAAGGAGATCAAGGCGCTGATCGAGCAATCGACGCGGCGGGTCGACGAGGGCGCCGTGCTGATCGCGCGCGCGGGCGAATCGATCCACGAGATCGTCGGCGCGGTGCAGCGGGTCACGTCGATCGTCGGCGAGATCTCGTCCGCTTCGCAGGAGCAAAGCGGCGGCATCCAGCAGGTGAACGTCGCGGTCACGCAGATGGATGAAGCGACGCAGCGCAATGCGGCGCTGGTCGAACAGGCGTCGGCGGCGACGCAGGCGCTGGCCGAGCAGGCGAGCGCGCTGCGGCACGCGGTCGCCGTGTTCAGGCTGCCGCAGGCCGCGTGACGATATTGCCGACCGCGACCGCGACCGCGACCGCGACCGCGACCGCGCCGTCCTGCGTCACCCCGCGGCCGAATACTGCGCGAGCACGCGAGCGCGGATCGATGGCTTGATGTTCGATTGCGCCATGTTGCCGCCATAGTGCGCGACGACACGCGGATTCATCACGCGATACCAGAGCGGCGGCACATAGGCGAACAGGATCATCGTCGCGTAGCCGGCCGGCAGTTGCGGCGAGTCGTCGAAGTGTCGCAGCGCCTGGTACGAGCGCGTCGGGTTCGCGTGATGGTCGGCGTGCCGCTGCAACTGGTACAGGAACAGGTTGGTGACGACGTGATTGCTGTTCCACGAATGCTGCGGCGTGCAGCGCTCGTAGCGGCCGCTCGGCAGCTTGAGGCGGCCGAGCCCGTAGTGCTCGACGTAGTTGACGACTTCGAGCAGCGACGCGCCGTACACGGCCTGGATCACGAGGAACGGGATCACGATCTTGCCGGCCATCGCGAGCGCGATGCCCCACACGACGACGGTCATCGCCCACGCGTGCAGCACCTCGTTGCGCCAGGTCCACGGCGAATGCCCGAGCCGCTCGAGGCGTGCCTTCTCGAGGCGCCACGCCGAGCGGATGCTGCCCGTCACCGTGCGCGGCAGGAAGGCCCAGAACGATTCGCCGTAGCGCGCGCTCGCCGGATCCTCGGCCGTCGCGACGCGCACGTGATGGCCGCGGTTGTGCTCGACGAAGAAGTGCCCGTACGCCACCGGCGCGAGCGTGACTTTCGCGAGCCAGCGCTCGAAGCGGCTGGTCTTGTGCCCGAGTTCGTGCGCGGTGTTGATCGAGATGCCCGTTGCGGCGCCGAGCGACAGCGCGAAGCCGACGTAGTCGTACCACGCGAGCGCATGCGTGCCGACGATCCGCACGCACATGAAGAACGCGATGTATTCGACCAGCGTCGCGAGATAGACGATGTAGCGGTAGTAGCGCTCGCGTTCGAGATGCGGGACGACGGCTTCGGGCGGATTGTCGCGATCGTCGCCGATCAGCGTGTCCAGGACCGGGATCACGCCGAACGCGAACAGCGGGCCGAACCACCAGAACACGTGGAGGCCCGTCGACAGCGCGAGCTGGGCCGAGAGGATCGGCAGCGTGATCGTCACCGCGCCGAGCAGCCACAGATAACGTTTGCCATCCGACCAGCCCGAGGCCGATGCGTCGGTCATTGCCATTGTCTCCCTCCTTTTCGGGGCCGGCTCCCGCGTGTGCGGGTGCGGCGGCCGAGTGACGCGCTTGTCGTCGTTCGAATCGTCGTGGGTCCGCGGCACGGCGCGCGGCACCGGATCGGTGGTCCGGTTGTGCCAGTTATACGACCGTCGCGCGCGCTTTCCAAACCCCGCCGCTAGGCGGGCGACTCCAAACGGCGGCCCGTGCAGGACGCGGGCCGGGAGGGGCCTGCGCCACGGTGATTGAAACAGGCCGGAGCGGGCCCGATCCGCTCGCGCAGCCGGTATTCTCGTCGGATGAATACGGCAGACCACACGCGCGAGTATGCGGCGGCGGGGTCCGCAACGAATGTTGCAATGCAATAAATGCGACGCGACATCGCGTGGCGGCGCGGCTTTTTGGGATACATATATTACGGATCATTACGGCGCCGCTGCGGGGTAACGTCGGACCTTGACCACATGAATGCCAAGCATGACAAGGCGAGCGGGGCGACGCGTCCGACTTCGCCGTTCGGACTGCCACGCGTCGCGGCCCGTCGACGCGTCGATGCTGCACCCGCACACCCGCGCGTGCGCGACGCGTGCTGCCTTTCGATCCGCGCTGTCATTTGAAAATTACGATTTGACTCATGCCCCGCTTTCGGTTGAAGCTAGTAACTTGCTGTCCGAAGGGGGCTGTGCCTGCATGAGTTCGACCTTGACCGTTCGTCGTATCGCTGCCGATCAGGGCGGCGTGTATCGCGAACTCCGCGCCGCATCGCTGCGTGAGCCCTACGCGCCCGGTGAAGCGCCGGAGGCCGAATTGCTGAACGTCGATTCCGACGCGGCGGCGGCCATCGCCGCGCTGCGTGCCGCGTCCGACGAGTCGACGACTTTCCTGCTGTACACCGAAGGCCATCCGGCCGGCATGATCGGCGCGTATTTCGACACGACGCCCGAGCGGCGCGCATTCGTCAGCGAGCTGTGGGTCGCGCACGCGGTCCGCCACCTGCGCGGCGGCGTGCTGTTGCTCGAAACGGCTACCGCGTGGCTGGCCGAACGCGGGGCGCGGGACGTCTACGCATGGATCGCCGATGCGAACCGCAACGCGATCCGTTTCTACGAACGGGCGGGCTTCGGCAACACGGGCGAGCATGCGCCGATCGCGCGGATGCCCGGCGCGATGAAGTCGTTGTTCGTGTCGCACTTCAACACACCCTGACGCATGAATGCGCGGGCCGCACGGCGTGATGAAGGCCCGGCCGCCCGCCCGACTGCCCGCCTGCCGGTTGCGCGCTCGCCGCGACCGTCGCCCCCTGGCTCCCCAAAAATAATGGCCGCACGCGTGGACGCCTGTAAAATACGCAAAAATTTTTTGCAGAGTGTCCATGTCGCTTAAAAAATCGCCATTCTTCGAGCTGCGCAGCGGATCGGTCGATACGTTGCTGTTCACCGTGAAGACGACCGATCTCGATGCGTTGCGTACCGAACTGGTCAAGCGCTTCGAAGCGACTCCCGAGTTTTTCGCCGATGATGTCGTCGCGATCGACGTCCGCCGCCTCGCGGACGGCGAACGCGTCGCGCTCGCCGACATCCGCCAGATGCTGAACGACGTGCGGATGCGCCCGGTGGGCGTCGTCGCGCTGGCGACGCAGGGCTGGGCGGGGGAAGCCGGCCTGCCGTTGCTCGAGGCGCGCGATCGCCGCGTGTCGGCCGCGAAGCCGGCCGACGAAGCGGAGGCGGCGCCGGCCGCTGCCGCGGCAGCCGAACCGGCGCCGGAACCTGAGCCGACGCCGGTTGCGGCGGGCGGCCAGACGCTGGTGATCGACCGGCCGCTGCGTTCGGGGCAGCAGATTTACGCGAAAGGAGACCTCGTGGTGCTGGCGCCGGTCAGTCACGGTGCCGAGATCATCGCGGAAGGCAACATCCACATCTACGCGCCGTTGCGCGGCCGCGCACTCGCGGGCGTGCACGGCAATCACGACGCGCGCATTTTCTGCACGTGTCTCGAGCCGGAACTGATTTCGATCGCGGGTATCTATCGAACGACCGAGAACCCGTTGCCCGCCGACATACTGGGCAAATCGGTGCAGATCCGGCTCGAAGAGGAAAAACTGATGATCGAACCGCTGCGCCTGACGTGATTCACGCGGCACGCTCCGGGTCGATCGGCTCTCATTGACGAACACAGGGTATTGGGTAAATGGCAAAAATCATCGTGGTGACTTCGGGCAAGGGCGGCGTGGGCAAGACGACGACCAGCGCGAGCTTCGCGTCCGGCCTCGCGCTGCGCGGCCACAAGACGGCCGTGATCGACTTCGACGTCGGCCTGCGCAACCTCGATCTCATCATGGGCTGCGAGCGTCGCGTGGTGTATGACCTCGTCAACGTGATCCAGGGCGAAGCGAACCTGAACCAGGCGCTGATCAAGGACAAGAAGTGCGAGAACCTGTTCATCCTGCCGGCATCGCAGACGCGCGACAAGGATGCGCTCACGCGTGACGGTGTCGAGAAGGTGCTGAACGACCTGGTCGCGATGGACTTCGAATACATCGTCTGCGACTCGCCGGCCGGTATCGAGGCGGGCGCGCTGCACGCGATGTACTTCGCGGACGAAGCGCTGATCGTCACGAACCCGGAAGTGTCGTCGGTGCGCGACTCGGACCGCATTCTCGGCATCCTGTCGTCGAAGACGAAGCGCGCGGCCGAAGGCAAGGATCCGATCAAGGAACACCTGCTGATCACGCGCTACAGCCCGAAGCGCGTGAGCGAAGGCGAAATGCTGTCGCTCGAGGACATCAGCGAGATCCTGCGCATCAAGCTGATCGGCGTGGTGCCGGAATCGGAAGCCGTGCTGCACGCCTCGAACCAGGGCCTGCCGGCCGTGCACATCGACGGCACCGACGTTGCGGAAGCGTACAAGGACGTCGTCGCGCGCTTCCTCGGCGAGGACAAGCCGCTGCGCTTCACCGATTATCAGAAGCCGGGCCTGCTGCAGCGCCTCTTCGGCAGCAAGTAACGGAGGCCGCCCATGTCCATCCTTTCGTTTCTCCTCGGCGAGAAGAAGAAGTCCGCATCGGTCGCGAAGGAGCGCCTGCAGCTCATCATCGCGCACGAGCGGGTCGGCGGCCGGCCGCCGGCCGATTACCTGCCGGCGCTGCAGAAGGAGCTGGTCGCGGTCATCTCGAAGTACGTCCATATTTCGAACGATGACATCCGCGTGAGCCTCGAGCGCCAGGACGATCTCGAAGTCCTCGAAGTGAAGATCGAGATTCCGCAAGCCTGACCGCTGTCTGTCCCCCCGCACGGTGGCGCCTGCCGCCGTGCGCGTCTTACGCCCTGTTGCACTTTCGGTCGCGCCGTAACACGGCGTCTGTCGGCCGTTGGTCGATCTCCCGCATTGAACGAATACGCTCGCGTCATTTGTCAATCAGGAGGTTGTGATGGCTGTCTCTACCGTTCAACGCCGTATCGTTTCGCTCGTACTGTTCGCCGCGGGCCTGTCAGCCGTCGCCGCGCCGCTCGCCGCACGCGCCGACGAAATCCTCGTCGGTACGCCCGTGATGGTGCAGTCGGGCCGGATGGTCGTCGCCGAACCGGTGGCCGCGCCCGCCGAGGAAATCGTCGTCGTCGCGCCGAACGCGCCGCCGCCGGTGCGCTACGAGGTCGTGCCCGACGCACGCGTCGGCTATGTGTGGGAGCGCGGTCACTGGCACTGGGATCATGGCCGCTACGTCTGGATCGGCGGTCGCTGGGAAACCGAGCGTATCGGCATGCACTGGGTGCCGGGCCACTGGGATCAGCGCGGCCCGAACTGGTTCTGGACGCGCGGCCACTGGGCCTGACGGAGGCGCGCGATGAAAAGAACCGCCCTTGCCATTGCGCTCGTCGCGATCACGCTCGCCGGCTGTATCGTCGTGCCGGCGCGGCCCGTCTACTATCGGCCCGCGCCGGTGGTGATCTACTGAGGGGTACGCGGGCCCGTCTGCGCCGGGCCGCTCGTGCCGGAAGGAGTCGTGCCGGAAGCGGTCGTGCCGGAAGCGGACGGTCCGTCGTCGTGCGACGTCGCGGGCGTGTGCGTGGCGGCGTTGCCGGCCGCCGGGGCCTCCGGCTCGCCACCGTCCCGTTCGCGCAGCGTGTCGAGCGGATCGGCGGGCGCGGTGGCCGCGTCCTGCGGCTCGACGACGCCGGCCGCAACCGCCGGCGCCGCGGCGGGTTCAGCGGCGGCCGCGGGCGGCGCGAGATAGCGCTGCGCGAGTGTTTCGTAGAGCGGCGGCGCGAAGAAGCGCGCCATCCGGCTCGACACCAGCGCGGTCGCCATCAGCGAAATCACGAGCGCGTGACCGTTGATCATCTCCATCACGATCACGAACGACGTGATCGGCGACTGCGTGACCGCCGCGAGGTAGCCGACCATCGCGAGCGCGATCAGCATCGGCAGGCTCATGTCGCCGAACACGAGGTGCAGCAGGTTGCCGAACCCGGCGCCGATCGACAGCGACGGCGCGAAGATCCCGCCCGGAATGCCCGGCAGGTACGACGCGACCATCGACACCATCTTCAGGAACGGATAGAGCACCGACAGCCGTTCATGGCCGTCGAGCAGGCCGCGCGCCTCGGCATAGCCGCTGCCGAACGTCGTCCCGCCCGACACGAGGCCGACGACGGCGATCACGAAACCGCACAGCGCCGCGAACGCGATCGGGCGCTCGCGATACAGGCCGAGCAGGCGCGCGGGCAGCCAGCGCCCGGTATTGAGCAGCAGCCAGCTGAAGAGGCCGCCCGCGACGCCGGTCACGAGCGCGGTGACGAGCACGGCGACGGCGAGCATCTTCGGGAAATGCTGGCCGGCGTCGATCGTGCCGAAGTACGTGTAGTTGCCGTTCAGGCCCAGCGCGACGACACCGGCGAGGATGATCGCGGTGATCAGCACGCCGCTTGCGCGGGCGGAGAAGCTGCGGGTCAGCTCCTCGATCGCGAACACGATCCCGGCGAGCGGCGTATTGAACGCGGCCGACAGGCCGGCCGCCGCGCCGGCGAGTACGAGCTGTCGTTCGATCTGCGCGTTCGAGCGCGGGTAGAAGCGCCGCAGGTTGAACATCAGCGACGCGCCGACCTGCACGGTGGGGCCTTCGCGTCCGATCGTGAAGCCGCCGAGGATGCCCATGAACGAGATCAGGACCTTGCCGAACAGGATGCGCAGGGTCAGCAGCCGCGCGCCGAACGCGCCCGGGCTCGCATGCAGCGTCGCAATGACCTGCGGGATCCCGCTGCCCTCGGCGCCGCGGAAGAAGCGGCGCGTGAGCCATGCCGACGCGGCGGCGATCGACGGCGTCAGCAGCAGCGGCAGCCACGCGGCGTGGTCGCGCATCGTGCGGAACGTGTCGTAGCCCCAGTCGATCAGCCGCGCGTACAGCACGGCCGCGAGGCCCACGGCGATCGCGCCGAGCCAGAACACGCCGTACTGGCGCCAGATCCGCAGCGAGCGGCGGGTGAGGGCGGGAAACAACCCGGAAAGCAGGGCAGGAAGGGCGGGGCGTTGCATCGGCGGAAGCCGGGAGGGCAAAGAGCGCATTATAAAAAGAACCTGATGCAGCCGGGGCTCGACAAATCCTCACAAAAGCGTCGCACTTTGTTGCAAATGTAATGTCGGCGTAATGTATCAACGCGGCAACCGTCGTTAGCATCACCAAATGGCCGGCCCACCCCATTCATCATAAGAAAAGTGAAACGCATCCTCATCGTGAAAGTGACGTCGCTCGGCGACGTCGTCCAGACGCTGCCTGTCGTCGCGGACCTCCACCGTGCCTTTCCGGGCGTAACGGTCGACTGGGCCGTCGACGAATCATGCGCCGAGGTCGTGCGCTGGCATCCGGGTGTGAGCAAGGTGCTTTGCGCGCCGTTGCGGCGGTTCAAGAAGCTCCGGAACGGCGGCGACCTGAAGGCGATCTCGGCGTCGATCGGCGCGCTGCGCGCGCACCGCTACGATGCGGTCATCGACCTGCACGGCGTCTACAAGAGCGCGATCATCTCGGCACTCGCGCGTGCCGCGCGCCGCGTCGGCTATCAGACGCAGGATCTCGGCGAGGCGGGTGCCCGCTTCGCCTACTCGCATCGCTTCGGCCCGCGGCCGGACTGCGACGCGTGGCACGGGATGCGCGTGAGCGCCGGCGAGGCGCTGGGCTATGTCCCCGAGGGCAGCGCCGCTTACGGGATCGTCCCGCCGCAGGATGCGAACCTGCCGCCCGCCGTGACCGACGGCGCGCCGTTCATGCTGCTGTTTCACGCCACGTCCAATCCGGACAAGCAATGGCCCGCCGACCACTGGGCCGCGCTGGCTACGCAGATGATGGCGCGCGGCGTGCGCGTGCTCGTGCCGTGGGGATCGGCAGCCGAACACGACGCTGCGCAGGACATTGCCGCGCGTGCGTCGGGCGCGATCGTGCTGCCGGCGATGTCGGTGCGCGAACTGGGTGCGGCCATCGGTCGGGCCGCGCTCGTGGTGGGAGTCGATACCGGGTTCGTGCATATGGCGCACGCGCTGCAGCGGCCGACCGTGATGATTTTCGTCGCGACGTCGCGTCACCATTGCGGCATCGGCGGCGCGCCGAACGCGCTGTCGATCGGCGAACCGGGCGCGCCGCCGTCGGTTGCGCAGGCACTCGATGCGATCGATGCGGTCGGGCCGGCCTATGGCGCGCTGCGTGACCGGCTGACGGCCTAGGGCCAGCGCGAGCCCGCTATCGGCATGAACCGGCCCGGGGGAAGCGGGCCGCGCGTTCTGGCGAGCAGCGCTGCGACCGTCATCACCGCGGCGACGGCGGCCAGGTTGGCGAGAAGCGTCTCGAACAGGACGCCGCGCCAGGTTTTCGGCCGGAAGCGCGCCGCGAGCAGCAGGGCGCCACCCGGCGCGAGCGCCAGGATCAGGACGAGGTCGGCGTTGTCGAGGCGGAGGTCCATTGCGGCGGCTCCTTCAGCGGAGGGAGCCCGGGGTGCGTGACGGCGCCCCCGGATCGAACGTAAGCGGCGGCCCCCGCCGCCCAACCCGGGGCGCCCCGAGGGCTCAGACGAGCGATGCGTCGCGGGTTTCGCGCATCAGCAGCACGCCGACCAGGCTGATTGCCGCCGCAACCGACACGTAGCCGCCGACCCACGACAGGCCGCCGCGCGCGGCGAGCAGCTGCGCGATGTACGGCGCGATCGACGCGCCGAGGATCCCGCCGAGGTTGTACGCGACCCCCGCGCCCGTATAGCGGACGTTGGTCGGGAACAATTCGGGCAGCAGCGCGCCCATCGGCGCGAACGTCACGCCCATCAGGAACAGCTCGATGGTCAGGAACAGCGCGACGAGCGGCATCGAGCCGCTGCCGAGCAGCGGCTCCATCGCGAAGCCGGACGACAGCGCGGCGATCGCGCCGACGACCAGCACCGGCTTGCGGCCGAAGCGGTCCGAGGCCCACGCCGACAGCGGCGTCGCAAGCCCCATGAACACGACCGCGAAGCACAGCAGGCCGAGGAAGCTCTGGCGCGGAATATGCAGCGTCGACACGCCGTACGACAGCGAGAACACCGTCGAGATATAGAACAGCGTGTAGCAGACCACCATCGCGAGCGCGCCGAGCAGCGTCGGCTGCCAGTGTTGCGAGACGAGCGTCGCGACCGGCACGCGCACGCGCTCGTTGCGGTCGAGTGCGGCCTGGAACGCCGGCGTCTCGGTGATTTTCAGCCGCACGTACAGGCCGAGCGCGACGAGCACCGCGCTGACGAGGAACGGGATGCGCCAGCCCCAGCTGCGGAATTGTTCGTCGGACAGCGACAGCGCGAGCGCGAAGAACAACCCGTTCGACATCAGGAAGCCCACCGACGGGCCCAGCTGCGGGAACATCCCGAACCAGCCGCGCTTGCCTTGCGGCGCGTGCTCGGTCGCGAGCAGCGCCGCACCGCCCCATTCGCCGCCGAGGCCGATCCCCTGGCCGAAGCGCAGCACGCACAGCAGCACCGGTGCGAGCGCACCGATCGTGTCGTAGCCGGGCACGAAGCCGATCGCGGTGGTGGACACGCCCATCACGAGCAGCGACGCGACGAGCGTCGATTTGCGGCCGATGCGGTCGCCGAAGTGGCCGAACAGGAACGAGCCGATCGGCCGCGCGATGAACGCGATGCCGAACGTGACGAATGCGGACAGCGCCTGGGCGGTCGCGGAGCCGTGCGGAAAGAACACGGGGCCGATGACGAGTGCCGCGGCGGTCGCGTACACGTAGAAGTCGTAGAACTCGATCGCGGTGCCGATGAAGCTCGCGAACACGATGCGCCGGTGGCTGACGGCGCCGGCCGAACCGGTTGCGTGTGCAACGGCCGGGGGAGATGCGGACATGGATGTCTCCGTTTTGTCGTTGGGCGGTCGGCCGGGTGAGCGCTCGGGCAGGCGGGCGCTTGCCGGGAGCGGCCGAGCGGATGAGGCGGCGGCGTGGACGCGCGGCGTGGCGCGGACGTCACCCGCCGGTCGACGATGGAGACGGATAGGTCGCCGCCGCCCGGTGCCGGCGTGGTCGGCTCGCATGCCGGGTGCGGCGCGCGAACGCGCGCGGGAGGGTGGCCGCGCGATTGCGGAAAATTATAGCCAGCGCCGCGACATGGCGGCAAACGCGGGCGGGCGCGGGCTCAGTCGATCGATTGCGCCTGCGCGGATGCGGTGCTTTGCAACTGGAAGTGGCCGTCGTCGTTGAACAGCCAGCCTTCCATCATCTCGAGCCGGCCATTGCCGTCCAGCAGTTTCGACGGCGGTGGCGGCAGTGGCGCCGAGCGGCGCAGCGACGCGAGCGCGAGCGCTTCCGCTTCACTGTCGCCGTTGCTGCGATAGACGGATGCGTTGACGAGCTGGCCACTGCGATCGACGGTGAACGCGACGACGACGAGCGAGCGCAGCATCGCCTGCGGCATCCCGTGCGACACGGCGGACGGATTGTGCTCGGCGACGCACTGCGCGACTTCCACGCGGTACTGGTCGCGATTCGCGCTGCGGATGACCGACGGAATCGTCAGGATCGAGCGCAGCGACGGGGGCGGCGTGATCGTGCAGGCGGCAAGCATGACGGCGGCGACCAGCGCGGCAATGCGCAGCCGGTCGACGCCCGGGCAGGGAAGAGAAGGCATGGGGGAGTGCCGGAGGGTGACGATAAAAAAATGATAGGCGTCTGCGCGCGGCGCGTTATCGGGACAAACGCATAGCACGCGAAGCGCGATGTGCCGATTCGCGGATGATGGCGATTCGGCGGGGCTTCCGGCGCGCATCGCGACGCGATGTGACATGACACGTGACCCTGCGGGCACGACGATTGCGCACGCGCGGCGCGTGCCGGACGCTACGGCAGCGGCGTGCTCGACCGGCTCAGTAGCCGTGTGTCACGAGCGATAGAACGGACAGGTCCGGATGCGTGCCGTCGATGATGGTCTTGCCGATGTGCACGGCTTCATGCACCGCTTCCTCGACGCTCGCGAAGCTTTCTTCGCCGTCCGCATGGAACGGCACGGCATGATCCGGCAGCGCGGGGTTCACGCCCGGATGGCAGACATAGCCTGTGTAGGTGTAGCGCGCATCGCTGCCGGGGACGAGGCCCGGCACCACATGGATCTCGAAGCCTTCGTAATCGACGTGATCGGGCGCTGTCGACAGTTCGGTCATGGCGGTCTCCGTGTGCCGCACGCACGGATGGTGCGGGCGGCATCGAATTGCGGCGGCGGTCGTGTCGCCGTGCTGATCGAATTCTAGGCGATGGCGGCCCGGCCCGTGAGGGCTGCGCGCGTCGCCTGCGGCAACGTCGAGCGTGCCGCAGGCGGTGCGTGTTACCGCGTGCAGCGCGCGTCCTTGCGCTGCACCACGAGGATCACCGGATACTTCTGGCCGTGCTCGAGTTCCACCGGTGCGACGACCGTCAGCGTCGCCGGGTCGGAATCGTCGTACACGCTGACCTGCTCGTTGCGGATGTAGGTCACGCCGGTGCAGTTCGTCGCGCGTCCGTCATCCGATACCTTGCACTGGAGCTCGTTTTCCTTCAGGTAGTTGTACGGCGTCGGGCTCGCGAGATATTCGCGCAGGCCGCGCGGCGAGCCGCCGACGCCCTTCACGTACGCGATCGCGCACGACGGTGTTTGCGCGTCGGTGCCGGAGGCGGAATCGGCGGCCGCTGCGTGCGTGCCGACGGCGGCCAGCAGGGCGACGAGCGACGAGGCGATGAAGGGCTTCATGACGTGGATTTCCCGTTTCGCGAATCGGAGCGCCGGATTGTAACGGCATCGGGCGAGATGCGTCGGCAGGCAGAGGCGGGCAGCGTGCGCGGCGCGCCGCGGACAAACAAAAACCCCGTCATTCGATGAATGGACGGGGTTGGGCGAACTTCCTGGCGGAAGCGGTGAGATTCGAACTCACGGACAGTTTCCCGTCGCCGGTTTTCAAGACCGGTGCCTTAAACCGCTCGGCCACGCTTCCACACGAGGCGGCATTGTAACCGAAATGCCGCCTCGTTCCGCTTCAATCGTCACGCAGGAACAATTCCTGCAAGTCGTTGAGGAAACGCTGGCCGAGCGGCGTCGGCGCGATCTGCGCGAAATCGCGCGTGATCAGCCCGCGCCGTTCCGCTTCCTTCAGTGCCGGCTCGATCGTGCTGATCGGCAAACCCGTGCGTTCGACGAAGCCGTGCACCGGGAAGCCCTCGACGAGCCGCAGCGTGTTCAGCATGAACTCGAACGGCAGGTCGCGCGCACCGACTTCGCGCTCTTCCTGCACCGGCGTGCCGGCCATCGCCTGTTCGATGAAGGTGGCCGGATGCTTGTAGCGCGCCTGCCGCAGGATCCGGTTGGGGAACGACAGCTTCGTGTGCGCGCCCGCGCCGATTCCGAGATAGTCGCCGAAGCGCCAGTAGTTCAGGTTGTGCTTGCACTGATGATTCGGCTTCGCGTACGCCGACACTTCGTAGCGGTCGTAGCCGGCCTCGGCCGTGCGCGCGTGGATCCATTCCTGCATGTCGGCCGACGCGTCGTCGTCGGGCACCGCGGGCGGAAACTTCGCGAACAGCGTGTTCGGCTCGAGCGTCAGGTGATACAGCGACAGATGCGGCGGCGCGTACGACAGCGCGGTCTCGATGTCGGCCCGGCATTCGTCGAGCGTCTGGTTCGGCAGCGCGAACATCAGGTCGAGGTTGAAGTTGTCGAACGTCTTCGCGGCGATCTCGACGGCCGCGCGCGCCTGCGCGGTGTCGTGAATACGGCCGAGCGCTTTCAGATGGCCTTCGTTGAAGCTCTGGATGCCGACCGACAGGCGGTTCACGCCGCTCGCGCGGAATTGCGCGAACTTCGCGGCCTCGAACGTGCCCGGGTTCGCCTCGAGCGTGATCTCGGCGTCGGCATCGAGCGGCAGCAGCGCGCGCAGGTCGGACAGCAGCCGGTCGAGGCCGGCCGCGGACAGCAGGCTCGGCGTGCCGCCGCCGATGAACACCGTATGCACCTGCCGGCCCCAGACGAGCGGCAGCGCCTGTTCGAGATCGGCGCGCAGCGCATCGAGGTACTCGGTTTCCGGAAACCGCTCGCCTTTCCACTCGTGCGAGTTGAAATCGCAGTAAGGGCACTTGCGCACGCACCACGGAAAATGCACGTACAGCGCGAGCGGCGGCAGCGACGTGAGCCGTACCTGCCCGGGCGACGTGAAGGTCGCGACGACGCGCGCGCCGGTTTCCGCCGCCTGGCTCATGCGGCCTCCGGTTGCAAATGTGTGACGAAGACGATCATGCCGGTTCCTCCGCGAGCCGCGCGAGCAGCGCCTTCAGCGCGAGCGCGCGATGGCTGTGCGTGTTCTTCACGGCCGGCTCGAGTTCGGCCGCCGTCGCGCCGAGCGACGGCAGGTGGAAATACGGGTCGTAGCCGAATCCGTGCTCGCCGCGCGGCGTGTCGACGATCTCGCCCACCCAGCGGCCTTCGGCGAACAGCGGTTCGGGATCGTCCGCGTGGCGCACCAGCGCGAGCACGCAGCAATAGTATGCGCGTCGGTCTGCGACGCCGCGCAGCTGCTCGACGAGGTACGCATTGTTGGCCGCGTCGCCCTTGGCGCCGCCCGCGCGCTGCGCGTAGCGCGCCGAATAGACGCCCGGTGCGCCGCGCAGCGCGCGCACGCACAGCCCCGAATCGTCGGCGATCGCCGGCAGGCCGGTGAGCCGCGACGCGTGCCGCGCTTTCGTCAGCGCATTCTCGATGAACGTGCCGAACGGTTCTTCCGCCTCGGGCACGGCCAGCTCGCCCTGCGGCACGATCTCGATGCCGACCGTCGAGAACAGCGCGGTGAATTCGCGCAGCTTGCCGGCGTTGTTCGACGCGAGCACGATGCGCGACAGCGGCGCGAGGGTGCGATCATCAGACATGGCCGGCGCCCAGCACGTCCTTCTGC
Organism: Burkholderia sp. Bp8994; assembly: GCF_003853805.1. Lineage (NCBI taxonomy): Bacteria > Pseudomonadati > Pseudomonadota > Betaproteobacteria > Burkholderiales > Burkholderiaceae > Burkholderia > Burkholderia sp. Bp8994. Next base: position 77,165 of record NZ_QTQH01000008.1, on the reverse strand, counting down.
AGCTGCACGAGCTGGCCGATCCCGTTTTGCGCGAGGTCGAGCAGCGCGTTCATCTCGGCGCGCGAGAACGGCACGCCTTCGGCGGTGCCCTGGACTTCGACGAAGCCGCCGGCGCCCGTCATCACGACGTTCATGTCGGTATCGCACTGCGAATCTTCGGCGTAGTCGAGATCGAGCACGGGCGCGCCTTCGTACACGCCGACCGAGATCGCGGCGACGTGGTCGGTGATCGGCGAGCGCGCGAGCTTGCCGGCCGCGATCAGCTTCGACACGGCGTCGTGCGCGGCGACGAAGGCGCCGGTGATGCTGGCCGTGCGCGTGCCGCCGTCGGCCTGGATCACGTCGCAGTCGATGTGGATCGTGCGCGGGCCGAGCGCCTCCAGATCGAACACCGCGCGCAGCGCACGGCCGATCAGGCGCTGAATTTCCTGCGTGCGGCCCGTCTGCTTGCCGCGCGCCGCTTCACGGTCGCTGCGCGTGTGCGTCGCGCGCGGCAGCATCCCGTATTCGGCCGTCAGCCAGCCCTGGCCGCGATCGCGCAGGAATTCGGGCACGCGCTCGGCGACGCTCGCGGTGCAGATCACCTTGGTATCGCCGAATTCGACGAGTACCGAGCCTTCGGCGTGTTTCGTGTAGTGGCGCGTGAGGGCGACCTTGCGCAGTTCGTCGGCGCGGCGGCCGCTCGGGCGGGACAGGGAAGACGTCATGGGGGAATCGTGGACGGAAGAGGAAACCCCGATTTTAGCGCCGAACGGCAGGCATGCCCGGCGGGGTGGGACGCAAAAATGGGATAATGCGCGCTTCCCGCCCCGCGCCTTGCAATGCGCCGGGCGCCTCGACATATTCCCGCCCGTGAAGGGCACCCAGACGGCGAGACGAACCATGATCTACAGCATGACGGGCTATGCGAGCGCGACGCGCGAACTCGCGACGGCCACCGGCAACGGCGGCACCAGCGTGTCGGTCGAACTGCGCACCGTGAACTCGCGCTTCCTCGACCTGAATTTCCGCATGCCGGACGACGTGCGCGCGTGCGAACCCGCGCTGCGCGAAATGCTGATGAACAAGCTGTCGCGCGGCAAGGTCGACGTGCGCATCAACCTGCAGCGCGGCGAGCAGAGCATCGGTGCGGGCGCGCTGAACCAGACGGCGCTCGGCCAGCTCGCCGAGCTCGAGCGTTCGGTGCTCGATTCGTTCCCGGGTGTCGGCCGCCTGCGCGCGGGCGAGATCCTGCGCTGGCCGGGGGTGCTCGCCGAGAGCGGCGTGTCGTCGGACGCGATCCGCGACGCGGTGCTCGCGTGCGGCAAGGAAGCGATCGGCGAGCTCGTCGTCGTGCGTTCGCGCGAAGGCGCGCAGCTGGCGACGATGCTGCTGTCGAACGTCACCGAAATGGAAGCGATCGTCGCGCGCATCACGCCGCTCGTGCCTGAGCTGATCGCGAAGCATCAGCAGAAGATCGTCGAGCGGCTGCAGGAAGCGCTCGGCATTGCGGCGCCCGAAGGCAGCGCGCCGATCGTCACGCGCGAGGAAGCCGCGGAACGCATTCGTCAGGAAGTGACGATGTACGGCATCCGGATCGACATCGCGGAAGAGCTGTCGCGACTCACCGCGCACCTGAACGAAACGCGTCACGTGATCGAGAAGGGCGGCCGCGTCGGCAAGCGTCTCGACTTCATGATGCAGGAACTGAATCGCGAAGCAAACACGCTCGGCTCGAAGGCGGCGGCGAAGGAACTCGCCGACGCATCGATGGCGCTCAAGCTGTTGATCGAGCAGATGCGTGAGCAAGTGCAAAACCTGGAGTAAAGCAACATGACCGACCTCAACCGCGACGGCCACGCGTCGCATGCGCTGCACGGCGGCGTCTATCCCGGCAACCTGTTCATGGTCGTCGCGCCGTCGGGTGCCGGCAAGTCGACGCTCGTGAACGCGTTGCTGTCGAAGGACAGCGACATCTGCCTGTCGATCTCGTACACGACGCGCAAGCCGCGCCCGGGCGAGCAGGACGGCCAGCACTACCACTTCACGACCGTCGAGGATTTCCGCGCGCGTCACGCCGCGCACGAATTCCTCGAGAGCGCGGAAGTGCACGGCAACTATTACGGCACGTCGCGCGTCTGGATCGAAGAGCAGATGATGAACGGCCACGACGTGCTGCTCGAGATCGACTGGCAGGGCGCACTGCAGGTGAAGAAGCAGTTCCGCAACGCGGTCGGCATCTTCATCCTGCCGCCGTCGCTCGACGCGCTCGAGGAACGTCTGAAGAAGCGCGGCCAGGACGAACCGAACGTGATCACGCGGCGCCTGCTGGCTGCCGGCAGCGAGATCGCGCACGCGTCGGAAGCGGAATACGTCGTGATCAACGAGAATTTCGATCGTGCACTCGCCGAACTCGAATGCATCGTCGCGGCCACGCGCCTGCGCTTTGCTTCGCAGTACGCGCGACACGCGGAGCTGTTCATCGAGCTCGGCATCCATCTGCCCCACGCGGAATGACGCGAGGGTAGAGGGACATAAGGTAGAATAACGACTATATTCAGAAGGAATTTCCAACATGGCTCGCATTACCGTCGAAGACTGCCTGAAGCAAATCCCCAACCGCTTCGAACTGGCGCTCGCCGCCACCTACCGCGCGCGGCAGCTCGCGCAAGGCCATACGCCGAAGATCGAGAGCCGCGACAAGCCGACCGTCGTCGCGCTGCGCGAGATCGCCTCCGGCCAGGTCGGCGTCGAGATGCTGAAGAAGGTGCCGGTGTAACGCGCATCCGGCCCGTTCCAGCCATGTAGTCCACGCGCGCAACGACTCGACCTGGAGGCGAATATGAGCACCACCCCATCGTCCGCCTCCGCGGATTCGACCACCGAAGCCACGGCCCAGTCGCCTGCGCGCCAGTACATCGACGCGGTCCTCGAACAGTCCTTTCGGCACCTGTTCGGGCCGACCGCCACGCCGGAGCAGCCGCGCAAGCACGGCGTCGTTTCGATCGCGAAACTGACGGGCGTGCTTGCCGAGTATCTCCCTCCGGAAGAAATCAAAGAGGTCAAGGCGGCGTTCCACTTCAGCGACGAAGCCCACCTCGGTCAATATCGCCAGAGCGGCGAACCCTACATCACCCATCCCGTCGCCGTCGCGGAAATCTGCGCCGGCTGGAAGCTCGACGCGCAAGCCGTCATGGCGGCGCTGCTGCACGACGTGATGGAAGACCAGGGCGTGACCAAGAGCGAGCTGGCCGAACGGTTCGGCCCGAAGGTCGCCGAACTGGTCGACGGCCTGTCGAAGCTCGACAAGATGGAGTTCCGCAGCCGCGAGGAAGCGCAGGCGGAAAACTTCCGCAAGATGCTACTCGCGATGGCGCGCGACGTGCGCGTCATCCTCGTCAAGCTCGCCGATCGTCTGCACAACATGCGCACGCTCGGTGCGGTGCCGATGGAAAAGCGCCGCCGCGTCGCCCGCGAGACGCTCGACATCTATGCGCCGATCGCGCACCGCCTCGGGTTGAACAACACGTATCGCGAGCTGCAGGACATGAGCTTCGCGAACTTCAACCCGCATCGCTACGCGACGCTCGAGAAGGCCGTGAAGGCCGCGCGCGGCAACCGCCGCGAAGTGATCAGCAAGATCCTCGAGGCCGCCCAGCGCGCGATGGGCGACGCGAAGCTCGACGCCGAGATCACCGGCCGCGAAAAGACGATCTACAGCATTTATCGCAAGATGCGCGACAAGCAGCTGTCGTTCTCGCAGGTGCTCGACGTGTACGGTTTTCGCGTCGTCGTCGACAGCCCGCTCGACTGCTACACGTGCATCGGCGCGCTGCACGCGCTGTACAAGCCCGTGCCCGGCAAGTTCAAGGACTACATCGCGATCCCGAAGATCAACGGCTATCAGTCGCTGCACACGACGCTCGTCGGCCCGTTCGGCGCGCCGATCGAGTTCCAGGTGCGCACGCGCAAGATGCACGAGATCGCCGAGGCCGGCGTGGCCGCGCACTGGCTGTACAAGAACGGCGGCGCGGACCTGAACGACGTGCAGAAGCGCGCGCACCAGTGGCTGAAGTCGCTGCTCGACATCCAGAGCGAAGCCGGCGATTCGAGCGAGTTCCTCGAACACGTGAAGATCGACCTGTTCCCGGATGCGGTCTACGTGTTCACGCCGAAGTCGAAGATCATGGCGCTGCCGCGCGGCGCGACGGCGCTCGATTTCGCGTATTCGATCCACAGCGATCTCGGCAACCAGTGCGTGGCCGTGAAGATCAACAACGAGTTGCTGCCGCTGCGTACCGAGCTGAAGAGCGGCGACATCGTCGAGGTGATCACCGCGCCGTATTCGAAGCCGAACCCCGCATGGCTCGGCTTCGTGCGCACCGGCAAGGCGCGTTCGGCGATTCGTCACTACCTGAAGACGATGCGCCTGAACGAGTCGGTGCAGCTCGGCGAGCGGCTCGTCGACCAGAGTCTGAAGGGTTACGGGCTCGCGCTGGCCGATGTGGGGCCGGAAGTGTGGGAGAAGCTCGTCCAGTGGACGGGCAACAAGAGCCGCCAGGAAATCTTCGCGGACATCGGCCTCGGCCGCCGCGTCGCCGCGGTGATGGCCAAGCGCATCGAGGTGCTGATGAGCGGCCGCGATGCGGACGACGATCTGCCGAAGTCCGAGCGGCACCCCGCGCATAATGCGCCGCCGGTCGTGATTACCGGCACCGAAGGGATGTCCGTGCAACTGTCGGCGTGCTGCCGGCCGATTCCGGGCGACGCGATCATGGGCTATATCGGCATCGGTCTCGGGATGGCGATTCATACGACGGATTGCCGCGTCGCGCAGCGCATCCATCGCCGCGATCCGGGCCGCTGGATCGACGTCGAATGGGCGCCGCAGCCGGGTCGTCTGTTCGACGTCGCGGTGAAGGCGCTCGTGAAGAACGCGAAGGGCATCTTCGCGCGCGTCGCGGCGGATATCACGTCGGCGGACGCGAACATCGTTCACATCGCGATGGACGAGGATCTGACGCACGAATCGACGGTGCTGCGCTTCGTGATCCAGGTGAGCGACCGCGTGCATCTGGCGAACGTGATGCGGCGCGTGCGGACCAATCCGGACGTGATGCGGATCATGCGCGAGCGCTCGACCGACGACAGCGTGCACGCGCGTCATGACGGCGGCATGCGCATCGAGCGCGAGCGGCAGGATTACTGACGCCGCGCGCGGGTTCGCGGCAGGCAGGATGCGACGGCGGCCACGGGCCGCCGTTTTCGTTCGTGCTGCGGGCCGGGCGGTGTTGTGCAGTGGCGATCCGGCTCGAGTCGAGCGGGGCGCGGGCCAAAGAGAAGCGGGGAGGCGGAAAAGAAAAAAGGGCCTTCCCGGAGGAAGGCCCTTCTGAGGTGGCGCGGCTGGCAGGATTCGAACCCACGACCCCTTGGTTCGTAGCCAAGTACTCTATCCAACTGAGCTACAGCCGCACGCAAAGCGGTACTACTTCAACTGTCGGAACCTTCTACGGTGGGAAGGTTCCCAAAAAGGTGGCGCGGCTGGCAGGATTCGAACCCACGACCCCTTGGTTCGTAGCCAAGTACTCTATCCAACTGAGCTACAGCCGCACGCAAAGCGGTACTACTTCAACTGTCGGAACCTTCTACGGTGGGAAGGTTCCCAAAAAGGTGGCGCGGCTGGCAGGATTCGAACCCACGACCCCTTGGTTCGTAGCCAAGTACTCTATCCAACTGAGCTACAGCCGCACGCAGAAGCGGAAGTATAGCAGGGTTGTATAAAAAGGGAAGCCTTATTCGCAAAAAATGTCACCCGATCTTGGGAAGGCCGCCTTCGTGTACCCTTGAAGCATCAGTCATCCATGCGTTGAATCTGCATCATGAACAAGGCGTTTGTCAAAGAGTCGGACGGCGACGACGACGATCTCGACCCGGGTCAGCCCGCGATTCCGGCGGGCACGAAGAATTACATCACCCCGGCCGGCCACAAGCGGCTCAGGGACGAGCTCCTGAACCTGATCGACGTCGAGCGTCCCGAGGTCGTGCGGCTGGTGTCGTGGGCCGCGTCGAACGGCGACCGGTCGGAGAACGGCGACTACATCTACGGCAAGCGGCGGTTGCGCGAGATCGACCGCCGGATCCGCTTCCTGACGAAGCGGCTCGATCTCGCCGAAGTCGTCGACGCGAGCCGCCAGGAGAACGTCGACCAGGTGTTTTTCGGCGCGACCGTCGATTACGCGACGCCGGACGGCGAGGATCATACCGTTACCATCGTCGGGATCGACGAGGTCGATCTCGATCGCGGTTGCGTCAGCTGGATCTCGCCGGTCGCGCGGGCGCTCATCAAGGCGAAGATCGGCGATACCGTCACGCTGATGACGCCGGCCGGTCCCCAGCCGATCGACGTGCTCGACGTTCGCTATCCGGCGTCGGGCAGCGCGTGAGCATGGCGCGGCGCATGCGTGCGGTGCAGCGCTGAAACGAACGAGCGCCCCGGGTGGGGCGCTTCGTCATGACGGTCCTGGCCGAACGGCCGGGCTCACGCGCATCGCTCAGAAGCGATGGCGCATGCCGGCCGTGACGGCGATCTGCTTGTTGGTGGACGACGCGGTGCCGAGCCCGTTGATGTTCGCGCCGATCGCCAGGCCGTCCGCATTGACCCGCTGGTATTCGCCCTGCAGGTACAGGTCGGTGCGCTTCGACAGCGCATAGTCGGCCTGCAGGTTGAACTGGTGCCAGCTCGGCGTCTGGCCGTCGAGGCGGCTGTCGGTGTACGTGTACGAGCCAGCGAGCGAGAACGCCGGCGTCAGCGCGTAGCGGCCGTTCACTTCGTAATTGTTGAACCGCGTGCCGCCGATGAGCGGGATGCCGCCCGACACGCCGGACTGCCCGGCGCTGATCCTGGCCGAATCGGTCAGGCGTGTCTGCGTGAACACGAAGCCGGCCGTCGCGGGCCCGAACGCGTAGTTGAGGCCCGCGCCCCAGGTGCGCTGACGGCTGGCCCCGAACGTCCAGTCGCCGGCTACCGCGCCCGGGTCGCTGGCCGCGAGCGCCAGCGCGTTGACGTTGTTGTTCAGCTGCATGTACGCGGCCGCGACGTTGAAGCCCATGTAGCTGTACGACGCGCCGACGCTGTACGCGCGGTTGTTCGAGAAATTGCTGGAATTCGAGAAGCCGTACAGCGCACCGAATTTCAGGCCGCCGTAGTTCGCGCTCTGGTACTTGACCGCGTTGTTGATCCGGAACGAGTTGTTCAGGTTGTCGTTGTCGAACGGGTGCGCGAACTGCGTGCCGCCGTACTGGGTGCCGGTCAGCGACAGCGGGCCGAGGAAATCGACGACGCTGTCGTACTGGCGGCCGAGCGTGAGCGAGCCGTAGCTCTCGTGCGCGAGCCCGACGAACGCCTGGCGGCCGAATTCGCGGCCGTTCTGCTTGAGTGAACCGTTATTGATGCCGAAGCCGTTTTCCAGCGTGAAGATCGCCTTCAGGCCGCCGCCGAGATCCTCGGTGCCGCGCAGGCCCCAGCGGCTGCCGTTGATCGAGCCGCTCGTCTCCTGCCACGCGCTGTGACCACCCTGGTTGTTCGTGTAGGTGATGCCGGCGTCGATCAGGCCGTACAGCGTGACGGCGCTTTGCGCATGGGCGCCGGTGGCGTACGCGCCCGCCAATGCCGCGACGATCAGGGTCTTTTTCATGATCTGTCTCCAAACAGGATGATGTCGATCGAACCTGCTGCGGGCATCGGCGGCGTCGCAGGCTGGCGACGCCGTGCGCATTGGGCGCGGCACCCTCGTCGGATATCCATTTGCAGTGTACGGATCGGTCCGGGCGTAGAAGAAAATTGCTTCCCGCAATACTGTATTTTGAATCCGGCAAGAATCAGCATATGCGCCGAGAGGCCCGGCCATCAAGACTTTGCGGCAATGCAGCACGCGAAAAAAGCAATCAGGACTGCGTATCGGGTGTCGCGGGCGTTGCGCGATCGCGACAGGCGGTCAATGACGGGCGAGAGCACGCCTAGCGTGATTATTGACACATCGGCAATAGAGGTTTGTGCGGGGCATGGATAATGAAAGGATGTTCTCTCGCTATACTGCGATCTCTGCTTTCCGAAGCAGACTTTTTCGTTGACGGAAAAGATCTCCAAACCTTTGTCGGCGCGACTTCCCAGTCGCGCTTTTTTTTTGCCCTGTCGTTCCGATCCCTACTGCGCGTACGAGCGCCGCTTGCGCTTGCGCTTGCCGGTCGGCTGCGTGTCGTCGGCTTCGGCCTGCGGCGGCGTGTACGTCCAGTCTTCCATTACGTAGTGACGGGCGTCCAGCGGTGACGCCAGCAGGTTCTGCCAATGATCGCCGTGCCAGGTCGGGTCGAACTCGGTGTCGCACGGCGCTTCACGGGTCTCGGCCAGCGCGCGGGACTTGCGGCGTACGCGTGCAAGCCGGCTCGCGAAGCGCTTGAATCCGTCCAGCCACATGGCCTTCTCCTTCCATTTCCTTTGCACCAGCATCGCAACGTCCCCCGTTTTCCGCAACCCGGAAAAAACCCGAGGATTTACCGAAGCGATTCGTCCCCGGTATGTTTTTCACGATTTCGATTATTAGTGATCCGATCCCGGTAATATTGACAGGTTGTTGATGCGGATCAATTAATAAAAGGCGATCGTGTATCGATTCCAGCGGCATTAGCGTTTTTTTGATAAAGCAAGCCCTAAAAATTCCCTTGACGCACCCGGATTGTCCAATTTATAAAGTCAGCACTCCGTCCCCGGGCGGAGCGCTGGGGGGAGTGTCGGCGCGCCGTTGCGGGATTTCGGGAAGCGGCTATAACAGTAGCTTTTTTGATCTAAACGAGTGGGGAACGAAGGTATGGATACCGGTATCGTAAAATGGTTTAACGATGCTAAAGGTTTCGGCTTTATTACGTCCGACAATGGCGGCGAAGATTTGTTTGCGCACTTTTCCGAAATCCGGATGGACGGCTTCAAAACGCTGAAGGAAAACCAGCGCGTTTCCTTTGACGTGAAAGTCGGGCCGAAAGGCAAGCAGGCAGCGAATATCCAGGCGGTCTGACGCGCCACGCTTCGCCGATCACGTCCGGCCCCCGCATCGCGGGGGCTTTTTGCTTTCCGGGGCACGAAAATCGGCGGCCGGCGAATCGATTCGGGTTCGGACTGGTCGCGAACGCATCTGCCGGTGCATACTCACGAAAGCATCGTTTCCCCCGTCTTTTCATGTCCGATTCCCGTCTGTCCGATCCCGCCTGCGACCAGCCGCTCGTCTTCGTCGACCTCGAAACCACCGGCGGCTCGTCTGCCGAGCACCGCATCACTGAAATCGGCGTGGTCGAACTCGGTCCGCTCGGCGTATCGACATGGACGACGCTGGTCAATCCGGGACATTCGATTCCGCCGTTCATCCAGCAGCTGACGGGCATTTCCGACGAGATGGTGCGCGACGCGCCGTCGTTTGCGTCGCTCGCGCCCGCGCTGTTCGAGCGGCTCGACGGCAAGCTGTTCGTCGCGCACAACGCGAGCTTCGACCGTGGCTTCCTGCGCGCCGAATTCGAGCGCGCCGGCATCGCGTTCAATCCGGACGTGCTGTGCACGGTGCGCCTGTCGCGCGCGCTGTTTCCGCGCGAGGCGCGGCACGGACTCGATGCGCTGATCGAGCGGCACGGCCTCGTTCCGTCCGCCCGCCACCGGGCACTCGCGGATGCCGATCTGCTTTGGCAGTTCTGGCGGCAATTGCACGAGATCGTGCCGCTCGAGCGTCTGCGCGACCAGATTGCGCGTACGACGCGCCACTTCCGTCTCGCGGGCGGCATGACCGAAGCGTGGCTCGATACCGCGCCGGCCGGATGCGGTGTGTACGCGCTGTTCGGGGAGGACGACCAAGCGCTGTATGTCGGCCGCAGCGTGCGCGTGCGGCAGCGCTTGCGCGCGCTGCTGACCGGCGAGCGGCGCTCGTCGAAGGAAATGCGGATTGCGCAGCAGGTACGGCGGGTCGAGTGGCGGGAGACCGGCAACGAACTGGGCGCGATGCTCGCCGAAGCGCAGTGGATCGCCCGCCTGCGTCCGTCATACAACCGGCGTCCCGCAGCCGATCACGCCCGTGCGGGCAATGCGCCCTGGCCGTTCGACGGTGCGGTCGCTTTCGAAGCGAGCGGCGAGCGCCGCCTGTTTCACGTGATCGACGGCTGGCGCTACCTCGGTACGGCCGAATCGCTCGACGCGGCCGTGCGGCTCGTGGCCGACGGCGCGGACGGCGCGTTCGAACCCCATACCCATCGTCTTCTGCAGACGCATCTCGCACGCGGCCTGCAACTCATTCCGCTCGCGGCACTGACGCCTGCCGACTGAGCAGCGCAGGCCGCGGCGCGCGACGCCGCCGTCAGCCGATCGCGCTGGCGCCGCCTGCGGCGCAAACGTGCGACAGCGCGGTGCCGAGCGCCTGCGTCTGGGTGGAGTCGTAGCGGGTGAGCGTCTTCCAGTTCGCGATGCTGCGTGCGAGCCGCGCCTGGCAGTCGGGTGCGTCGCGCAGCGGTGCGACTTGCGCGAGGCCCGTCAGCATCTTTTGCGTGAGCTGGTCGAGCGCCGGCCGCGTGCTGGTTGCGAGGTCGGGCGGCGTGCCTTCCGGCGGCTGCGTCGCGCGCCACTTTGCAAAGAGCGCGTTCTGCACGTCCTTGCTGGCCGCGATCTGATCCTCGAAAAACGTGCGCGCGAACGCCGGATCCACGCCGGACTGTGCGGCGCGCTTCTCCACCGATGCGAGCAGTGCCGCTTCGCGCGGCCGATCCTCGATCGCCTGGTGGTTTGCCCACTTCCATCGTGCGACGGGTTCGGCAAGCGCGAGCCGCTGCGATGCGAGCGCGACGAGATTGGTGAGCGCCGTGTCGTCGCCGTCCGCGCGCGCGATATGCGGTGACGAAAAAAGGGCGACGCCGAGCGCGGCGACAGCGACGCTGGCACGAATGGCTTGTTTCATCGGAACGATCGGGAGAAGGGAGAGCCGGACAGGCCGGAGGTGGAAAACCAGAAGGATAGACGAAGACAGTCGCGCGGCGGAACGACGCGACAGAAGAATCAGCGGACGCGCTGATCCGGCACCGTCAGGCCGTTGCAGCCGGGGTGCGAAGCGATCTGCGCCGAAAACGCAGCGATGAACCGCACGATATCGATCGACACGTGGCGGTTACAGGACGGAACGTAGGTTCACTTCGGCGAGTACAGCTTGTGCTGCTCGTCGAAGAATGCCCGGACGTGCTCGGGCAATTCGGCGAGGAATTCCACGCCGACGGGTTCCGGATCCGGGCTCATCACTTGCTCGGGCGGGGGCATGCGGGTTGGTCTTTCGTCCATGTTCGTTTCTCCAGCGGGTTCAATGATTATCAACCTCGCGCTTGGATTTATGCCAGTGGCGAATCGTTAGATTTTGTCTCTGTTGTATTAACGGCACATGCGCTGCTGCGCGCCGAGCAATGCCGACTATCACACCCTGCACAATCGGCAACAATCGGGCCGCTTGCTATACTTGCGCGCACTTTTTCCTGGACCGCGATGAAACGAACGACGCGATGGATCGGCCTCGTATGGCTGGCGCTGGTACTGAACGTACTGTCGCCCGTCGTCGGCTACGCGCGTCTCGCATCGAGCGGTTCCGGCGGGCTCACGCTCGAGTTGTGCAGTGCGGCAGGCGCTCGTGAGGTCGTCCTCGCGCAGTCCGGCGACGACCGCGGCGCGGCGTCGTTCGATCATGCCGGCGTGCCGCACTGCGTGTACTGTCCCGGCTTCGCGGCGAACGTCGCGCTCGGCACGAGCCTGCCCGCGTTGCCGGGTTTCGTGCGCGCGTTCGCGTACCGGGCGGCCGCCCCGGCCGTTCCCGATGTTCCCCGCACGGGCATCCGTCTCGCGCAGCCGCGCGGTCCGCCTGAAAACGTCCCGATCTGATTGATATCGTTCGCGCGCCGCGGTGGCGCGCGTGCCGCCCGCGGCCCGGTCCGCGCGCCGTGCCGTCTGCGCGCGGCGCGTTGGCTTGCGTGCGGCGGCGTCCGGTCACGTTTTCAGGAATTCATCCATGTCGTTCACCTTCGCCGCGCGGCCCTCGCGCGGCCGGCTCGCGCTTGCCTGCGCGGCCGCTTTTGCCTGGCCGGCCGCGCAGGCGGCTTCGATCGATGGCGCATCCGCCGCGCCGGTGCCCGCCGGCGCCGGCAACCCGGCCGGCCGTGCCGCACCGGTCGCCGCGCTCGCCTCTGCGGGCGACACGCTGACCGCCGTCAGCGTCACCGCAAGCCGGCAACCCGTCGATCCGGATACGCCGGCCGTCGTCGAGTCGATCACGCGCGAGCAGATCGACGCGCATACCAACGTCACCACCGAGGACGCGCTGAAGTACGCGCCCAACCTGATGGTTCGCAGGCGCTACATCGGCGACCGCAACAGCGTGTTCGCCGGCCGCGACTTCAACGAACTGCAGAGTGCGCGCGGGCTCGTGTACGCCGACGGCCTGCTGCTGTCGAACCTGCTCGGCTCGAGCTATGCGTATCCGCCGCGCTGGTCGCTGATCGCGCCCGACGATATCGCGCGCGTCGACGTGCTGTATGGCCCCTTTTCCGCGCTGTATCCCGGCAATGCGATCGGGTCGACCGTGCTGCTGACGACGCGGCGTCCCGACAAGCTCGAGGCGTCCCTGTCGACGCAGTTCTTCACGCAGCGCTATCACGACGGCTACGGGTTCGCGGACAGCTTCGGTGGCAATCACCAGACCGCTCGGATCGCGAACCGCGTCGGCAAGTTCTGGTTCTCGCTGTCGCTCGACCGGCTGGAGAACGACGGCCAGCCGATGCAATATGCGAGCCCCAACGCCGCCTACAACCCGCGGCTGGGGGCCGCGGTGCCCGTGACGGGCGCGGCCACCGACATCGGCCCCAACGGCAAGCCGCGCACGATCGTCGGTGCGCAGAACATCGAGCGGACCGAGCAGCTCAACGAGACGGTCCGGATGGGCTATGCGTTCACGGACCGCGTCGACGCGACGCTGACGCTCGGGCACTGGGAGAACCATTTCCGGCAGCACGGCGAAACCTTCCTGCGCGACGCGGCCGGCAATCCCGTGTACGGCGGCAACGTGTCGCTCGGCGGCCGGAACGTGACCGTCGCGCCGAGCGCGTTCGCGCCGCAGCGCGGCGACCAGGAGAACTGGCTGTACGCGCTCGGGCTGAACGGCCGGCTCGATTCGGGCTGGCGGCTGTCGGGCGTGGTTTCCGCCTACGACGTGTCGCGCGACGTGCTGCGCGCGGCATCGACCGTGCAGGGCGGGGCGGGCACGCTGTTCCAGGGCGACGGCACGGGCTGGCGCACGCTCGACCTGAAGGCCGAGGCGCCGGAAGTGACGGGGCACACGCTCACGTTCGGCTATCACTACGACAACTACTTCCTGCGCAACGTCACGTACAACACGGCCGACTGGCTGGCCGGGCCGACCACGTCGCTCGCGAGCGTCTACCGGGGCGACACGCGCACGCAGGCGCTGTTCGCGCAGGACGCGTGGCGTTTCGCGCCCGGCTGGCTCGCGACCCTCGGCCTGCGCTACGAGCGCTGGGGTGCGTACGGCGGCGCGCTCGGCAACGCGAACGGCACGCTCGGCTACGCGGACCGCGGCGCGAATGCGCTGTCGCCGAAAGTCGCGCTGCAATGGGACGCGACGGACGTCTGGCGTTTCCGGCTGTCGTTCGCGACCGGCACCCGCTTCCCGACGGTCGGCGAGCTGTTCCAGGGCACGATCTCGAACAACGCGATCGTCAACAACAACCCGAACCTGCGGCCGGAAAAGGCGATCGACTGGGACTTCACGGCCGAGCGCGACGTGGGCGTCGGCGTCGTGCGCGCGAGCGTGTTCCAGAGCGACCTGCGCGATTCGATCTACAGCCAGACGACGGTGTCGGGCGCGTCGACCGTCACCAACATCTCGAACGTCGATCGCGTGCGCGTGCGCGGCGTCGAGCTCGCGTTCAGCGGCCAGAACGTCGGGCTGCGCGGGCTCGACATCGACGCGAACGTGTCGGCGAGCAACGCGCAGACCCTGGCCGACACCGCGAATCCCGCGTACGTCGGCTCGCGCTTTCCGCGCATCCCGCGCATGCGCGCGAACCTGCTCGCGTCGTACCGCTTCGACGAGCACTGGCTCGCGAGCGTCGGCGTCCGCTACTCGGGCCGCCAGTTCAACACGCTCGACAACAGCGACGTGAATCCGGACGTGTACGGCGGCACGAGCATCTTCACGGTCGTCGACCTGAAGGCGCGTTACCGGTTCGATCGTCACTGGACTGCGTCGGTCGGCATCGACAACCTGACGGACCGCCGCTACTACGTGTTCCATCCGTATCCGGGCCGCACTTTCTTTGGAGAACTGAAATGGTCGCTGTGAAATCGCTCGCGGCAGGCTGCGCGCTGTGGCTCGCGGCGCTGTCGCCTGCCGGCGCGCACGACGCGCCGAAAGCCGCCGATCCGCATGCGGCGCACATGAGCATGCAGGCCGCACCGGCGCAACAGAAGCAGCCGCTCGCGACCGGCGCCGCGTTCGACGCGCGGCACCGGCTGTGGGTCGCATGGGTCGAAGGCGCGCACGTCGTCGTCGCGCACTCGGACGATGCGGGCCGCACGCTGTCCGCGCCCGTGACCGTCAACGCGATGCCCGAGCCGATCTACACGAGCGCGGAGAATCGCCCGAAGATCGCGACGAGCCCGGACGGTCGCGCGGTGTACGTATCGTGGTCGATGCCGCTGGATGCGCCGTACACCGGCATGGTGCGCTTCGTGCGTTCGCTCGACGGCGGCGCGACCTGGAGCGTGCCGGTCACCGTGCATCGCGACCGGCAGGCGATCACGCACCGCTTCGACATGATGGCGGTCGATCCGGCCGGCAACATCGCGATCGCGTGGATCGACAAGCGCGATCTCGTCGCGGCGAAGGCGGCGGGGCAGGCGTACGAAGGGGCGGCCGTCTACTACGCGGTGTCGCGCGACGGCGGTGCGTCGTTCGAGCCCGAGCGCAAGGTGACGGATCACACGTGCGAATGCTGCCGCATCGCGATGGCGATCGATCCGGCCGGGCACATCGAAGCCGTGTGGCGCAACGTGTTCCCGGGGCAGATCCGCGACCATGCGCTCGCGGTGTTGCCCGTTTCGGCATCGGAGTCCGTCGTGCCGGTGCGTGCGACGTTCTCGAACTGGCATGTCGAGGCTTGCCCCGAGCACGGGCCGGCGCTCGCGATCACGCCGGACGGCACGCGCCATCTTGCGTGGTTCGGCGTCGTCGACGGCCGCGCCGACGTGTTCTATTCGCGCATCGGCGCCGATGGCCGGCCGAGCGGCACGCCGTGGGCGTTCGGCGCGAGTCCGGCGGTGCCGGCCGAGCAGGCATCGCATGCGGCACTCGTCGTGCGCGGCGAGGTCGTCTGGCTCGCATGGAAGGCGTTCGACGGCGACACGATGCAGATCAAGCTGCGCCGCTCGGACGATCGCGGCGAGCACTGGTCGGCGCCGCGCGTGATCGCGTCGACGTCGGGCGCGAGCGACAACCCGCAACTGCTCGACGATGCGGGCCGCATCTACCTGTCGTGGCGTACGCGTAACGACGGCTACCGGCTGATTGCCGTGGAGGGGGCGCAATGAAACGGCTGATCGTGTTGATCGGCGCCGTGTTCGCAAGCCTGCCGGGATGGGCTGGCGGACTGCAGCCGCTGCGCGCGGCCGAGGTCGCGAAGGTGTACGCGACGGCGCACGAACGGCCGCTCGCGGTCGAGATCTGGTCGCTCGATTGTGGCTACTGCCGCGAGAACGCCGCGCATCTGGTCGCGTGGCAGCGCCGCCATCCGGACGTGCAGCTCGCGATGGTCTCGATGGACGCGTACGACGACAACGGTGCGGCAATCGCACAGGCGCTCGCGCAAATGAACCTGCCGCCGCAGGTCGCGCAGTATGCGAACGCCGAGCCGATGCCCGAGCGTCTGCGGGCGGCGCTCGATGCGGGATGGCGGGGAGAGATGCCGCGTACCGTGTGGGTTGGCCGCGACGGCGCACGCGATGCGCGCAGCGGCTTGCTGACGACCGACGTGCTCGACGGCTGGTTGCAGCGCGGCAAGCGCCGCTGAAACGGACGGCGGCGGGGATGCCCCGCGCGCCGCTTCGATGCGACAAACGAAAGCGCGCCCGAAGGCGCGCGAGAAGATCGTCAGGCCGCGCGCCTGAACAGCCGGATCACGAACAGCAGGATCACGGCGCCGATGACCGCGACGATCACCGAGCCGATGAAGCCGCTGCCGAGGGTGATGCCGAGCAGCCCGGCCAGCCAGCCGCCGATCACCGCGCCGACGATACCGACGATGATGTCGACGATCAGGCCGAACCCGCCGCCCTTGACGAGCACGCCCGCCAGCCAGCCGGCGATCGCGCCGATGATGAGCCACATAATCAAGCCATGAGTCATGGTGATCCTCTCCTTGTGTTGAGTCGAAATGACCGGACGTCGGCTGTTTCACCGCAAGCTGCATGAAGCGGCATGCGACCCGCCGCGCCGCCCACGCAATGTAACGCGATAGACGGGTCGGAATCGTTAAGTAATGTTATGCACCCTTAACGGGTTTTTCCAGAGGATTCGTCTGTCATTCGAAATGAATCTGTAAGGAGGGGCCGCACGATTGTGCGTCATGCGTCCTGCGTCATCGTCCGTGCGTCGGCGCCGGTGTGCCCGTGCCGGGCAGGCCGTCGCCGGCGTCGGCAATCAGGCGGGTGACGGTTGCCGTATCGCCGATCGCCTCTATCGCCAGCAACGCGAAGCGGGCGAGAAAGAGCGCCGCATCGGTTTCGCCGATGCCGGTCATCGTGCGGCACAGGTCGGTGTAGAGGATGTCGCGTTCGGTATCGGTGATCATGCGTGCTCCTGAATGTTGGCCGACGTGCGCGGGTGCAGCGCGCGTTCGAGTGCGGCGGTCACGTCGGCGGCGCGTGCATCGTGCCAGCGGCCGAGCACGTGTCCGTCCGGACGTACGAGATAGACGGTGCCGTCGCGCGCGCCGTACAGGTCGAACAGCCGGCCGTCGGCATCGTAGCCGCCGCATCCTGGCTGTTGCGGTGCCGCGTGCCGTGCAAGCGTGACCAGCGCGAACGGTATGCCGGCGTCGTGCAGGTTTCGTTCGAGATCGGCGAACGACGGATCGGGCGCACCGTCACGCATGAAGCGGAACGCGGTGAAACGCGGACCGACGAGATCCGTCAGGTGGCCGCGTCGCATGCCTTCGTCGGTGCCGATGTCGCCCGACGCGTGCAGCATCAGCGGACATTCCGCGAGTACCATGCCGGGCGACGGCCCGGCCGAAAACGCATCGCGCTCGTCCGCATTGAGCGGTGACGCCGTGTAGGCGATGGCCGACGTCTGGCGCGGATTGATCAGCGAACGCAACGCCGGATGCCGGACCGCGAGCGTCAGCACGGCCTTGCGCATCAGGTCGAACGCGAACGACGGCGGCGCCATGAACTCGGTGCTCTTGGTGCCGTAGCGCAGGTTCTCGTGCGTCGCGAACACGCGCTCGTCCGAATAGCTGTCGAGCAGCGCGTCCGACGCGAGGCCGCGAATCGCGTACGCGAGTTTCCACGCGACGTTGTCGGCGTCGTCGATGCCCGAGTTCGCGCCACGCACGCCGAAGATCGGCACGAGATGCGCGGCGTCGCCGCAGAACAGCACGCGGCCGTGCCGATAGCGTTCGAGCGTCAGCGCGTTCGCCTTGTAGATCGTGATCCAGATCGGCGACCAGTCGCCGCGCTCGCCCATCATGTCGAGCAGGCTCTGCACGCGCGGGATCACGTTCTCGGGTTTCACGGCCGCTTCGGGATCCTCATCGTCGCGCAGCTGATAGTCGATCCGCCATACGTTGTCCGGCTGCTTGTGGACGAGTACCGTCGAGCCGGGGTTCGACGCCGGGTCGAAGTACGCGAGCCGCTCGGTCGGCCGGTCGCTGTCGAGCGCGATGTCGACGATCACGTAGCGGCCTTCATAGCTTGTGCCCTGCAGCGACAGCCCGAGCGCATCGCGTATCGTGCTGCGCCCGCCGTCGCTTGCGACGACCCAGTCGGCATCGAGTGCATAGCGGCCGAGCGGCGTATCGACGTCGAGGCGCGCGCCGGCCGGGTGCTGCGTGACGCCCGCGACTTTCGTTTGCCAGCGGATCTCGATGAGCTCGGGGCGGCGCAGCGCGGCATCGAGCAGGAACTGCTCGATGTGATACTGCGCGAGGTTCAGCATCGGCGGCAGCTTCTGGTTCTCGTCCTGCGGCATCGTGAAATGCAGCACTTCGTCGTGACGATGGAAGCTGCGTCCGCTGCTCCACGGCAGTCCGACGCGCATGAAGCTGTCGAGCGCGCCGAGCCGCTCGATGATCTCGAGGCTGCGTCGCGAGATGCAGATCGCGCGGCTGCCGTGACAGACCGAATCATCGGCTTCGAGCAGCACGCTGCGGATGCCGTGATTGGCGAGGCCGAGTGCGACAGCGAGGCCCACCGGGCCGCCGCCGACGATCGCGACGCGGTGCCGCTGCGTATCGACGCCCGCGCTGCAGGTCGGCAGGTGCGGGGGATGACGCACGGCGACGAACGGGTAGGGTTTGAATTCGATGCCCATCGTTGGCTTCCAGGTTGCGCTGATCGAACGCGCACGCTCGGCGACGCGATGCGTGCGGCAGGTTGGATGCAGTATGGAAGCCGCGCCGGACACCGCTGTCCCCATTCCGGGTACGGCGAACGGCTGGCGGCGGGCCGGGATTTACCCCGACGCGTTCAGGATCGGCAATCGAAGTTCAGGGTTGCAGGCACAGCGCGAACAGCTGGCGCTGGCTCGAGATGCCGAGGCGCCGGTACGCGCGCTTCTGATAGGTGACGACACTCGAAGCCTTCACGCCGATCGTCTCGCCGATCTCCTGTGCGGTCTGGCCTTCGAGCACGCCGCGCAGCACGTCGAGCTCGCGCTTGGACAGTGTCGGGCATGCGCCGCGCAGCCGCGCGAGCATCTGTAGCGGGATGCCGATCTGCGCCGAGCCCGCGAGCGCATAGTGATGCTGCGCGGCCTGCGCGATCAGCGGTGCGAGCGTTTCGATGGCCGTGATCTCGCGCGGCTGGAACGTGCCGCTGCGGTGCGCGCGATACAGATTGATCGACAGCCAGGTCGAGTCGTTCGGCTGCATCAGCAACGCGAGGCGATCGGAGACGTCGGGGCCACGGTAGCAGGCCGTGCGATACGCGTCGTGGCCGATCTCGTCGCCGGCCTGCTGATGCAGCAGCACGTCGCGGCGCTGCGTGCGGCGACCGGCGGCCGAGACGATTCGCTGGTTGCCGTCGAGCGCATAGAAATGGCGCGCATAGGTGTCGGCAACGTCGCGCAGGTAGCGGCCGCCGCGATGGTCGGCGACCGAGACGGTGCGCGGCCGGTTGCCGAACTCGTACGCGAAGATCGTGCACTGCGTGACGGCCAGCGCATCGTCGAACAGCTTCAGGATTTCTGCGGCGAACGCGTTCGGCTCGCTGCCGCCGATCGCGGCGACGAGACCGGTTGCACGGGACACGTCCAGTTGTCCGCTGAGGTTCGGTCGCTCGAGACGCCAGGTGCGCATGATGCTGGGGAGGGGCGGGTGGTCCGGCGATTGTAATCGGCGGCGTGCGGTGCGGGAGTCGGGGGATGCCCGCAAGCGGAAATGACGGTGAGGGTGGCGCACGACTTCGCGCATCGGAGATCGTGGCTGGAATTGCGGCCGGAAAAGAGAAAAGGCCTGACAAGCGATGCTTGTCAGGCCTTTATATCTTGGTGCCGGAGATAGGAGTCGAACCTACGACCTTCGCATTACGAATGCGCTGCTCTACCAACTGAGCTACACCGGCAGCAGAGAAATGAAATTATATGGTCAAATCCGAGATCTTGGCAATAGGTTTTGCGAAATTTTTTTCAGCTTGCTGCTGCTGCTTCGCGAAACCCTCGATCCGGCGGACTTCCCGCTTTCACTTCACTGCGATGCAGCCTGTCAGGGCCACATCGCGAAGGCGCGATTGTACTGACGTCTCGCACCTCCGTCTAGTGCTGCAGTGCAAATTTATTTGCCTTCGTTGTGATAGCCGGTCACGCGCTCGACTTCGTTCTTCGAACCGAGGAATACCGGCACGCGCTGGTGCAGGCCGGTCGGCTGCACTTCCATGATGCGCTGCGTGCCCGTCGTCGCGGCGCCGCCCGCCTGTTCGACGATGAACGACATCGGGTTCGCTTCGTACATCAGGCGCAGCTTGCCCGGACGATCGGGCGTGCGCTTGTCGGCCGGGTACATGAAGATGCCGCCGCGGTTCAGGATCCGGTGCACGTCGGCCACCATCGACGCGATCCAGCGCATGTTGAAGTTGTCGCCACGCGGGCCTTCCTTGCCGGCGTTCAGTTCGTTGACGTAGCGCTGGACCGGTTCGTACCAGTGGCGTGCGTTCGATGCGTTGATCGCGTATTCGCGCGTATCGGCCGGGATCTGCATGTTGCTTTGCGTGAGCACCCACGAGCCGACTTCGCGGTCGAGCGTGAAGCAGTTCACGCCGTTGCCGGTCGTCAGTACGAACACGGTTTGCGGGCCGTACACCGCGTAGCCGGCCGCGACCTGCTCCGTGCCCGGCTGCAGGAACGATTCCTCGGTGGCCTGTTTGCCGTCCGGGCAGCGCAGTACCGAGAAGATCGTGCCGATCGACACGTTCACGTCGATGTTCGACGAGCCGTCGAGCGGATCGAACACGAGCAGGTATTCGCCGCGCGGGTAGTTCGCGGGGATCGGGAAGAACGTTTCCATTTCCTCCGATGCCATCGCGGCGAGGTTGCCGCCCCATTCGTTCGCGTCGAGCAGGATCTCGTTCGACAGGATGTCGAGCTTCTTCTGCACTTCGCCCTGGACGTTCTCGCTGCCGGCGGTGCCGAGCGCCTCGCCGAGCGCGCCCTTCGACACGTTGTAGCTGATCGCCTTGCACGCGCGGGCGACGACTTCGATCAGCAGGCGGAGGTCGGCGGGGAGGTTGTTGGTCTCACGCTGCTGCTCGATCAGGAACTTGGACAGCGTGGTGCGGCGGGCAATGGACATGACAGACTCCGAGAGGCCAAAGAATCCTTGAATTGCCGCAATTTTACCCGGCGCGCCTCCCGAGCCGCCGCCTTTTTTCGTCCGGTTACATGGTCGGTCGGCCGGTCCGGCCGGGTTCCGGCGTGCCCGGAGCGGCGGATCGGCCCGGCAGCGGCGGTAAAACCGGGGGGCCGAACGCATGGTCCGGCTCCCGTTCCGCCAACCTTCAGACGACAAAAAAGCCGGCGCCGCAACGGGGCGGCACCGGCTTCGTCGCGCTGGCGCGCGCGGCGAGTCGCGTGCGTGACGTTACGCGAGCGCCTTCTCGACGATCTCGCGCACGTCGCGCGATTTGGCACCGGCCGCGACCTGCTCGAGCGCTTCGCGCATCCGGTCGCGCAGCGCCGGCGTAAAGCGGCGCCACAGTTCGAGCGAGCGGGCGAGGCGCGCGGCGACCTGCGGGTTGATCGCGTCGAGCGCGAGCACCTGTTCGGCCCAGAACGCGTAGCCCGAGCCGTCCGCCGCGTGGAATTGCGCCGGGTTCGCCGCGCAGAAGCTGAAGATCAGCGCGCGCGCGCGGTTCGGGTTCTTCAGGTTGAACGCGGGGTGGGCCATCAGCGTGCGGACCTTCGCGAGCGTCGGCTGGGCCGGCGTGCCGCGCTGCGCGGCCTGCATCGCGAACCACTTGTCGATCACGAGCGCTTCCTTTTCGAAGCGGCGGTAGAAGTCGTCGAGCGCGCGCGCGGCCGCGTCGTTCGCACCGGCCGCCGCGGCGGACAGCAGTGCGCCGAGCGCGGCGGCGCGATCGGTCATGTTGTTCGCCGCGTCGTACTGCGCGGTCGCGATGCGCACGGCGTCGGCCGGATCCTCGAGTTCGGCGAGATACGCGAGCGCGAGGTTCTTCAGCGCGCGGCGGCCGGAGGCTTCAGGCGTCGGCTCGTACGCGCCCGGCGTCTGGTGCTGCTCGTACGCGGCGAGCCACTCGGCGCGCAGCGCGGTCGCGAGCTGGCGGCGCACGAATTGGCGGGCGCGATGCACGGCGGCCGGATCGGCTTCCGCCATCTGGTCGGCCAGATAGGTTTCCGACGGCAGCGTCAGTGCGAGCTCGCGGAACGCGGGCGACAGGTTTTCATCGGTCAGCACGCGGCGGAACGCGGCGACGAAATTCGCGCCGAGCGTGAGCGGTTCGTTCGCGGCGGCGCGCGCGGCGAGCGTCAGCAGCGCGCGTGTCGCGAGGCGCTGGCCGGCTTCCCAGCGGTTGAACGGGTCGCTGTCGTGCGCGAGCAGGAACGCGAGGTCGTCGTCGCCGTAGTCGTATTCGACGATCACCGGCGCGGAGAAATTGCGCAGCAGCGACGGCAGCGGTTCCTGCGGCACGTCGACGAACGTGAAGGTCTGCTCGGTGTCGGTGAAGTCGAGCACGCGCGTCGTGCCCGATGCGGCGGCTTCGCCGTCGAGGCGCAACGGCAGGTCGCGGCCGTCGCGGCCGATCAGGCCGATCGCGAACGGAATCAGCAGAGGCCCCTGCTGCGTCTCGCGCGCGGCCGGCGACGCGTCGCCGTAGCCCTGCGCGAGCGTGACCGTGTAGCGGCGCGCAGCCGCGTCGTACGCGGTGCGCACCGACACGCGCGGCGTGCCGGCCTGGCTGTACCAGCGTTCGAATTGCGCGAGGTCGCGCCCGTTCGCGTCGGCCATCGCGTGACGGAAGTCGTCGCACGTCACCGCTTGACCGTCGTGGCGCTGGAAGTACAGGTCCATCCCCTTGCGGAAGCCGTCGCGGCCGAACAGCGTCTGGTACATCCGCACGACTTCCGAGCCTTTCTCGTAGACGGTCATCGTGTAGAAGTTGTTGATCTCGACGTAGCTTTCCGGACGCACCGGATGCGCCATCGGGCCCGCATCCTCGGCGAACTGCAGCTGGCGCAGCACGCGCACGTCCTCGATGCGCTTGACCGCGCGGGCCGCCGACTCGACGTCGTCGCCCGCGGCCATGTCGGCCGAGAACTCCTGGTCGCGGAACACGGTCAGCCCTTCCTTCAGGCTCAGCTGGAACCAGTCGCGGCAGGTCACGCGATTGCCGGTCCAGTTGTGGAAGTACTCGTGGCCGACCACCGATTCGATGTTCGCGAAGTCGGTGTCGGTCGCGGTCTCGGGGTTCGCCAGCACGTACTTCGTGTTGAAGATGTTGAGCCCCTTGTTCTCCATCGCGCCCATGTTGAAGTCGCCGACCGCGACGATCATGAAGCGGTCGAGATCGAGCTCGAGGCCGAAGCGCTTTTCATCCCAGCGGATCGAATGGATCAGCGAATCCATCGCGTGACGGGTCTTGTCGAGATCGGTCGGTTCGACCCACACCTGCAGCAGCTTTTCCTTGCCGGAGCCGGACGTGATCTTCTCCTCGATCGCGACGAGCTTGCCCGCGACCAGCGCGAACAGGTAGCTCGGCTTGCGGAACGGGTCCTCCCATTTCGCGAAGTGGCGGCCGTCGGCCAGTTCGCCCGAGTCGACGAGATTGCCGTTCGACAGCAGCACCGGGTACGCGGTCTTGTCGGCGCGCAGCGTGACGGTGTACGACGCCATCACGTCGGGGCGGTCGAGGAAGTAGGTGATGCGGCGAAAGCCTTCGGCCTCGCACTGCGTGAAGAAGTTGCCGCTCGATACGTACAGGCCGGACAGCGTCGTGTTCTGATCGGGCGCGCACGCGCTGTCGAGCGTAAGCTCGAACGCATCGGGCACGTTTTCGACGGTCAGCCCGTGGTCGTGCGCGCGCACCGGACCATACGGCGCGCCGTCGAGCCGTGCGCCGAGGAATTCGAGCGCTTCGCCCATCAGCTCCAGATGCGGGGTGGGCGCCGCGTCCGGATTGCGGCGCACGCGCATCGTGTTCCTGACGATCGTGCGGGCCGGCGCGAGATCGAATTCGAGTGCGACGGAATCGATGAGGAAGGCCGGCGGCGTGTAGTCGGCGCGGCGGATCACGGTGGAGGAGGCGTTGTCGGACATGGTCGTCGAGATCGGTGGAGTGGGGATCGGGCCCGCAGCGCGGGCCGGCTGAACCGGGCCATTGTACAAAGGCTTGCGGCCGCGTGCCGTGCGAACTTTTTACCGGTTCCGGCAGTCCGCGTATTATCGGCATCCCGTGCGGTTCGCGCGGTGCGACGAACGGGTGACGGATCGACGAGGATCGACATGAAACACGAATGGATTCAACGCGGTGCGGGCTGGGCGGCGGCCCTGTGCGTGGCGCTGCTGACGGGCTGCACCAGCTACGTGACGACCCAGGTCACGGCCTTCTCCGACTGGAGCGGCAGCGACGCGACGCGCACTTACGCCTTCACGCGCACCGACGCGCAGAAGCACAGCATCGAGCAGTCGACCTACGAGCCGATCGTCGCGAACGAACTGTCCGCGTATGCGTTCCGCCAGGTGCCGGCCGCGCAGGCACGCTATCTGGTCGGGCTGGCCTACGGGGTCGGCAGCGATCTGGTGACGGTGCCGCAGCCGGTCTACTACGACCCGTGGTTCATGGGGCCGGGGCCGTACTGGCGGGGCGGGCCGTGGGGCCCGTGGGGGCCCTGGGGGCCGATGCCGGCCGGCTACGTCGCGCAGACCTACCAGGTGTTCGACTACACGCTCGGGATCCGGATCACCGAGCGCGCGACCGGCAAGGAGGTCTATAACGTGACCGCGCGCACCACGGGCGACAACGGCGCGCTGCTGTATGCGATGCCGTTTCTCGCGCGCAGCGCGCTCGCCGATTTCCCGTTGTCGAACGGGGCGATCCGCACGGTGCGGCTGCCGGTCGACAAGCGCGGCGGGCCGGCCGCGCCGGCCGCCAACGAGCGCGCGGTGCCGGCGGCGCCGGCATCGGGTGCGGCGGTCGCGAAGTGACGCGGTATCGACACCGGCGCGGTCGCCCGGCCGCGCCACTTGCCTGCGTGCGTCAGACGCCGACGCCCAGCAGTGCCAGCGCCCCCAGCACGACGAACAGCACGGCCGCGATGCCGTGCACCAGCTTGGTCGGCAGGCGGTGCGCGAAACGGTCGCCCAGCAGGATCGCGGGCACGTTCGCCAGCATCATCCCGAAGGTCGTGCCGGCCACCACGCCGATGTAATCCTGGAAGCGCGCGGCGAGCGCGACGGTCGCGATCTGCGTCTTGTCGCCCATTTCCGCGAGGAAGAACGCGACGAGCGTCGCGCCGAACACGCCGAGCCGCGAGCGGTTCGCATTGGCTTCGTCCGCATCGAGCTTGTCCGGCACGAGGATCCACAAGCCCATCGCGATGAACGAGAACGCGAGCGCCCAGCGCATGATCGACGGCGTGACGAGAATGCCGAGCCATTCGCCGAGCGCACCGGCGAAGCCGTGGTTCACGACCGTCGCAACCAGCACGCCGAGTATGATCGGCACGGGCTTGCGATAGCGCGCGGCCAGCACGAGGGACAGCAGTTGGGTCTTGTCGCCGATTTCAGCGAGGGCGACGGCGCCGGTGGAGATCAGGAAGGCTTGGGACACGTATGGGGTTCCACGGGCCGATGTTGTGCGTGCGAGCGACGATCCGCCGCGCGCCGGGCCCTGATGCGGCGCGCAGTGAACCATCGGTCTCGCCAGGCCTTGGTGGCTGCGTCCGCCATGGCCGAACGGCCAAGTCTGTTGACGGACGCCTCCGTCACGATGCGCGCCGGGGGCGCGGGACATCGAGCGGAGCGGCTACTCCCCAATGAGCGGCGAATTCTAGCACGGCGCGTGCCGCACGCGGTGAATTCGACGGCTCCGGCATGCGCCGCAGCGCATGCCGGAGCAGGGTGGGGCTCAGGTGCGCCGGTTACGCGGCGGCGCGGCGTGCGGCACCGCGCTCGTGCACGAGCCGGCCGGCCGCGTACGTGCGGTACACGGCGCGGTCGTCGCCGAGCAGCGCGAATGCGAACAGCAGTTCCTCGAGCGACTCCGCGCGCTTCGTGCGGCGTGCGAGCAGCGGCGTGGCCTGCGGGTCGAGCACGACGAAGTCGGCTTCGGTGCGCGGCGCGAGCGTGCCGACCGTGTCGGCGAGATCGAGTGCCTGCGCGGCGCCGGCCGTCGCGAGCCAGAACATCCGCGTCGCGCTCAGGTGGTGGCCCGACAGCCGCGCAACCTTGTGCGCCTCGTTCATCGTCTGCAGCATCGAGAACGACGTGCCGCCGCCGACGTCGGTGGCGAGCGTGACGGGCACGTCGTATTCGCCGGCCTTGTCGAAGTCGAACAGCCCGCTGCCGAGGAAGAAGTTCGAC
Source organism: Burkholderia sp. Bp8994 (assembly GCF_003853805.1). NCBI lineage: Bacteria > Pseudomonadati > Pseudomonadota > Betaproteobacteria > Burkholderiales > Burkholderiaceae > Burkholderia > Burkholderia sp. Bp8994. The sequence continues at coordinate 50,798 of NZ_QTQH01000008.1, read as the reverse complement.
GTCGGGCAGTGCGCGACGACGGTGCGCGTCTCGGCCATCCGGCGACGGTCCTCGTCGTCGAGATGGATGCAGTGGCCGTACACCGCGCGCGGGCGCAGCAGCCCGTAACGATCGTAGATGTCGAGATAGCTGCGGTGGCCCGGGAACAGCTCGGCCGCCCATTTCACTTCGTCGACGTTTTCCGCGACGTGGCTCTGCACGAACACGTCCGGATGGCGGCGCGCGAGTTCGCTGCACGCCTCGAGCTGCGCCTCGGTGGAGGTCGGTGCGAAGCGCGGCGTGAGCGCGTACATCTGACGGCCCTTGCCGTGCCAGCGGCCGATCAGCTCGGCGCTGTCGTCATAGCCCGATTGCGCGGTGTCGCGCAGGAACTCGGGGCAGTTGCGGTCCATCAGCACCTTGCCCGCGATCATCCGCAGGTCGCGCGCGTCGCTCGCCGCGAACAGCGCGTCGGCCGACTGCTTGTGCACGGTGCAGTAGACGAGCGCGCTCGTCGTGCCGCACGCGAGCAATTCGTCGACGAAGAAGTCGGCGACTTCGCGCGCATGTTCCGGATCGCCGAACTGGCGCTCGGTCGGGAACGTGTACTTGTCGAGCCACGGCAGCAGGCCGGGGGCCGGCGACGCGATCATGTCCGTCTGCGGATAGTGGATGTGCGTATCGATGAAGCCGGGCACGATCAGCTTGTCGCGCAGGTCGTGGACGACCGCGTCGCGTGCGAGCGTCGCGGCCAGCCGTGCATGCGGGCCGGCCGCGACGACCTTGCCGTCATCGACGATCAGGAGGCCGTCGGTCTCGTGGTTCGCGGCCTGGCTCGATTGCGCCGGGTCGCCGTTGAAGGTCAGCAGCTGGGAACGGAAAGCGGTTTGCGTCATGACGAAGGGTCCTGCATCAAGGTAAGGCGAACAGAAGAAAACGGTCGGTGCCGCGCGGGCGACGACGCGGCGGGGGCGGCCCGGGCTTGCGCGATGCGGCGAGCCGCGCAGGCGGCGCCGCGCGCTGCGCTCGCGCACGCAAGCGCGGCGGCCGTGGCCGCGATGGCCGACGTACCGGCGGACAGCGCCGCAATCGCGATGGCGATCGCGATCACGGCGACCGGCTCGCCGGCGAGCGGCATCGCGAGCCGCAACAGTCGTTGTACGACGCGCAGCGACAGGCTGCGGCGCGCGACGACGCACACCGCCGTCGCCACGCGTACGACGGACGCGATGCCGGCCTGCGTGCCCGGCGCACGCAGGCGGCCGGTGCGGCACAACGCCGGGCCGGTCGTCGCGAAGCGGATGTCGTTGCGGTGTTTCATCTGTCTAGCAGACCTCGATGCCGGCCGTCACGCGGCCTGCCAGTACGAATCGAGACGCGCAATCAGCGCATCGCGCTGCGCGGCGTCGACGAACGACGCCTCGAAGCCGTTGCGAATCACCGCGTGCACTTCGGCGTCCGTCAACTGCAGTCCGTCGACCGTCGCGAAGTAGTTGTCGTTGACGTAGCCGCCGAAATAGGCCGGATCGTCGGAGTTGATCGTCACCGCGACGCCGCGATCGAGCAGCGCCTTCAGCGTGTGCTTCGCCATGTCGTCGAACACGCACAGCTTCAGGTTCGACAGCGGGCATACGGTCAGCGCCGTGCGCGTGCGCGCGAGGCGTTCGACGAGCGCCGCATCCTCGATGCTGCGCACGCCGTGGTCGATCCGGTCGACCTTCAGCACGTCGAGCGCTTCGTAGATATACGCGGGCGGGCCTTCCTCGCCCGCATGCGCGACGAGCTTCAGCCCGAGCGCGCGCGCCTTCTCGAACACGCGCGCGAACTTCGTCGGCGGATGGCCGAGTTCGGACGAGTCGAGCCCGACGCCGATCAGCCGATGGCGATAGCGTTCGAACAGCGGCAGCGCGGCGTCGAACGTCGCGAGCGCATCTTCTTCCGGCAGGTGGCGCAGGAAACACAGGATCAGCTTGCTCGACAGCCCGCGCTGCTCGGCATCGGCGAGCGCGCGGTCGATGCCGGCCACCACCGTCTCGATCGGCACGCCGCGTTCGGTGTGCGTCTGCGGGTCGAAGAACAGCTCGGTGTGGACGACGTTGTCGGCGAGCGCGCGTTCGCAATATGCGGCCGTCATGTCGTAGAAATCCTGCTCGGTCAGCAGCACGCTCGCGCCGGCGTAATAGATGTCGAGGAACGACTGCAGGTCGGTGAACGCGTATGCGGCACGCAGCGCGTCGATCGATTCGTACGCGAGCTTCACGCCGTTGCGCTGCGCGAGCGCAAAAATCAGTTCGGGCTCGAGCGAGCCTTCGATATGGATGTGCAGCTCCGCTTTCGGAGCGCGGGCGATCTTGTCCTTGAATGTCGGGGTCATGGCGTTGTTCTTGGTCGGTCAGAAGGTGGGGGAAGCCTGCACGGGTGCGTTCGCCTCGACGGCCTGCAGCAACTGCGCGGCCACCGAGATCGCGATCACTTCGGGTGCCTTGTCGATGATGCCTTCGACGCCGATCGGGCAGCGCATCCGCGCGACCTGGGCCGGGTCGATGCCGATCGCCGCCAGCCGATGATCGAACTGCGCGCGCTTGGTATGCGAGCCGGTCATCCCGAAGTATGCATAGTCGCCGCGCCGCAGGATGCGCTCCGCAAGCATGAAATCGAGTGCGTGGTCGTGCGTCATCACGACGAAGTACGCGTGCGGCGGCGCCGTGTCGACGGCATCGGCCGGGCTGGCAAGCGCGTCGATCGCGAGATTGCCGATCCCGGCGAGTGCCTCGGCCGGCGGGAACACCGCATCGGGGCCGTCGATCCAGCGCACGTGGCACGGCAGCGTTGCCAGCACCTTCACGAGCGCGGTGCCGATGTGCCCGGCGCCGAACAGTACGACGGGGAACGCATACGGCGCGATCGTTTCGGTCATCAACGCTACACCGCCGGTTTCCCACAGCAGGCAATCGGCACGCGCGGCCGGCGATTCGGGCTCGCTCAGCAGCGGCGCGCCCGGCGAGGGGCCGAATGATACGCTACGCACGGTCGCGGCGCCCGCCGCGACGCGCTTCGCGAGCGACATGATCCAGCCGAGATCGCCGACGTCGAGCCGCTCGAACGCGAGCACGACCGCGCCGCCGCAGCACTGGCCGAGGCTCGGGCCGAGCGCGAGCCGTTCGAGCCGGCGCGCGTGGGGCACGTGCGCGCCGTCCTTCAGCAGGTGCCGCGCTATCTCGATCGCCTTCCATTCCAGATGACCGCCGCCGATCGTATGGCGGGCCGTGTCGCGCGTGACGAGCATCTTGGTGCCGGCCTCGCGCGGCGCGGAGCCGTCGGTATGCGCGACCGTCACGAGCACGGCCGCTTCGCCGTGTGCGAGCAGTTGCTGCAGATCGCCGAGCCAGGCTTCCATCAGCACGCTCCGTTCCGGACGATTCGGCACGACGCGCGGCGCGGGCTGGCGGGCGCGGCGGCAACGAGGACGGACGGGAGCGAGGCGGGCCGGCCGCACGACGGGTTCAGTGCGGTGGCCGTGCGCCGAAGGCGCGCGCGAACGACGCCGCGCAACGTGCGGACGCCATGAGGGTGACGGATGCGGATGGTTTGCGTTGTCATGATGAATCCAGTCGACATTGCGGATCGGGCGCGCGTTACGCAGGAGGTGAGACCGCCTGGCCTCGCGCACGTAGATCGCCATCCAGTCGTGAAGATAGCACCGCAAGGCGGCGGGAACATTGCCGGGCGGTGATCCGGGCTATCAGACGGCGATCATGTCGATCATAGGCCCGCCGCGCGGGATCGGGGCGCCGACGCGCGGGCGTCGGGCCGAAACGCATGCGTGGCGGGGCGTGCGCGCGGATGTCGCGCGACGCGCGTTCGCCCGGGAATCGGGACGGCGGCGGGGATAGGTGTTTACGCGCGGCCGGCAGGTGCGGCCGCATCGGGGTCGCGCCGGTGTCGTGGGCCTAGCCGGACGAAGCGGCCACGCGGCCTCGACCGGTCGGCCGGATCGCGCGGCGCGGCCGGTCAGCCCGCCAGCTTGCGGCGATGGCGCCAGAGGCTCGAGGCGACGGCAATCAGGATCACGGCGAAGCCGATCAGCGCCCAGCCGGGCAGTAGGATCCCGAAGATCGGCGGGTAGACCGTCTCGCACAGGCCGGCAACCTTGAACATGCCGGGGAACCACTGGGCGGGCGGCAGGCTGTCGACGATCGGCTGCAGCGTGTCGAAGCCGCAGCTGAAACCCGGATTCATCTGGATCGACAGGTGCCGCGCGGCGGTGCCGACGCCGCCGGCCGCGGCGATCGCGATCAGCAGCTCGAGCACCCAGATGCCGCGCCAGTTGCGCATCCCCGCGGCCAGGAACGCGAAGATCCCGATCGCCGCGAAGAAGTAGCGCTGGATGATGCACAGCGGGCACGGATCTTCGTTCTTCACGTACTGCAGATACAGCGCGCCGGCCAGCAGGGCGATGCACACCCAGCCGAGCAGCATCAGCAGGCGGCGTTCACGGCGGAGTGCGAGCGTGGAGTCGTTCATGTCGGCGGGATTCCTGTCGTTGGTCGGTCCGATAAACAATCGCGCGATTTTAGCGCGAACGATCTGGCACGAAACTGACAGCGCGCGTGCGGCACCCGGCCGCCGCCGCTTCGTCCGGTCCATAGCCCGCCGTCATGCCGCGCGGGCGGTCACCGGATCGTGTTCAGCACGGCCTCGGCCGCCTGGCCGATCGCGAGCAGCGCGTCGTCGCGATGCGGCGCGGCCGCGAGCATCAGGCCGACCGGCGCCGCGTCGCGCGGATGGCACGGCAGCGACAGCGCGCATGCGTCGAGGAAGTTGAAGGCGCTCGGATTGCGCAGGATCAGCGCATTGGTGCGCGTGAACGCGGCGTCGTCCGCTTCGAGTTCGGCGATGCGCGGCGGCACGACCGGCACCGTCGGCGCGACGAGCGCGTCGAAGCGCGACCAGACGGTGTGTGCCGCTTCTTCCAGCATCGCGTGGCGGGCGGCGAGCAGGTCGAGATAGTCGGCCGCGCTCGCCGGCTCGCCCTTCAGGATGCGCGACAGCACGCGCGGGTCGTATTGGTCGCGGTGCTGCGCGAGCAGGGGGCGATGCCACGCGTACGCCTCGATCGGCGAGAAGCCGAAGCGGTTGATGTCCGGCAGCCGGTCGAGCGCGGAAAAGCGCACTTCAGAGACGATCGCGCCCGCGGCTTCGAGGTGCTTCAGCGATGCGTCGAGCGCGGCGGCGACGTCGGCGTCGACGCCGTCGGTCACATAATTGGTCAGCACGCCGAGCCGCACGCCTTCGAGCGGCCGCGCGGCCGGCACGTGCGGTTCGAGGCCCGCGAGCATCCGGTCGACGAGTGCGCAGCAGGCAACCGTCAGGCCGATCGGGCCGAACGAGTCGAGCGTGGTCGACAGCGGCACGCCGCCTTGCGTCGGGATCCGGCTCGCGGTCGGCTTGAAGCCGGTCAGCCCGCACAGGGCGGCCGGGATGCGGATCGAGCCGCCGGTGTCGGTGCCGAGCGCGACGGCGGCCATCCCGTCGGCGACGGACGCGGCCGCGCCCGACGACGAGCCGCCGGAAATCCGTGCATCGCCCGGCACGTCGCGGTGGTACGGCGAGCGAGGATTGCCGAAGTGCGGATTCAGCCCGAGCCCCGAGAACGCGAACTCGCTCATGTTGGTGCGGCCGACCAGCACCGCGCCCGCGCGCTTGAGCCGCGCGACGGCGACCGCGTCGGCCCTGGCGGGCGGCGCCCCGTCGAGCACGCGCGAACCGGCGCGCGTCACCTGGCCCGCGACGTCGAACAGATCCTTCACCGATACGGGGATGCCCGCGAGCGGCGACAGCACGGTGCCCGCGGCACGCAGGCGGTCGTGCGCGTCGGCGGCCGCGCGCGCGTTGTCGGCGTCGACTTCGGTGAAGACGGCGGCACCCTGGCCGGCCGGATCGGCGATCCGGTCGAGCGCGACGTCGACGAGCGCGCGGCTCGTGGTCCGGCCGGCGGCGAGATCGGCGGCGAGCTGGGCGAGCGGAGGGAAGGGCGTGAAGGTGGTCATGGGCGGCTCAGGGGGCGAAGGTGTTGGACAAGGGTGGCGCGAAACGAATCGATGTGGCGCTCGACGGCCGTGCGTGCGCCGGCGGCGTCGCGCGCGGACAGCCGCTCGAACAGTTCGCGGTGTTCGTGCTGGACGTCAGACAGGTGATGCGGCTCGGACAGCGTGACGAACCAGAAGCGCAGCGAGCGTTCGTGCAGCGCGCGCAGGATTTCCGCGAGCACCGTGTTGCGTGCCGCCGCGGCGATCGTCTGATGAAGCGCGCGGTCGAGCTCCATCATGCCCTCGACGTCGTGCGAGTCGACGCAGGCCTGGCCGTCGTCGAGCAGCGCGGACATGCGGGCGAGATCGTCGGGTGTTGCATGGCGGGCGGCGAGTTCGACGCAATGCGCTTCGTTGATGCGGCGCACGTCGGTCACCGCGACGATGTCGTCGAGCGACAGCGGTTGCACCATCAACCCCTTGCGCGGCATCACGGCCAGCAGCCCTTCGAGCACCAGCCGGTGGACGGCCTGATGGACGGGCGTGCGGCCGATGCCGGTGCGGGCCACGAGGTCGGCTTCGTTGAGCGCGGCGCCCGGCTTCAGGCGCATCGTGATGATGTCGCGCTGGATCAGCGCGTACGCGCGGTCGGCGAGGCTGACCGCCGATGCGGCGGGCCGGTCGTGGAGGGCGTCGGTCAGGGCGTTCATGCAGGCGGGGGCGCGGTGGTCGGACGGGGCGCGGTCATGGCGCGGGCGATCGGGCAACGTGGACGATCCGTGAATATTATTGTGATATATCACTGATGTCCAGTTTGCCCGGACGACCGTCGATACCGCCGGATGGAGGCCGGCGGCACGCCCGGCGGGGGATGCGACGACTTGCAACAATTTCGACAGGATGTTGCAGGTTTACCGCGCGATCGTGCACTGAAGCATAATGAATCCTCGTCAATCCAATACGCGCGAGCGACGTACCAGACCATCGTCATGAGCGAAAACACGCCTCCCCCGGCCGGTCTGCCCGGCACTTCTTCCGCTTCCACCGATTCCCCTCGTTCCGGTCCGGCGCCCACGCCGGAGGCGCCTGCCACGCAGGCTGCCGCTGCGCAGGTCGTCGCGGCGAATGGCGCAGCACCGGTCACGGCGGCGGCCGAGCCGGGCGCCGCAGGCACGGCGGGTGCCGCCGCCGAAGGCAGTGCAGCGCCGCCGAAACCCGGTGCAGCGCCGCCCGGTTTCGGCGCGCAGCCCGATTTCGACACGCCGCGCCCGCCGCCCGCGAATGCGCAGAACGTGCCGCCGGCTTACCTGAAGCAAAGCGACACGCCGTGGTCGGTATTCGGCCGGATCGTCGCGGCGCGCGCACGCCGGCTATTCGATCGCGCCGGCCAGCGGATCACTCAGCGCACGCTGCGCATCGGCGTGTCGGCGCGGATCTTCCATCCGGAGCCCGGAGCGAAGGGGCTGCGCGGCAAGACGCTGCAGTATCTCGAGGAATCGATCGCGCACTGGGTGATGTCGCGCGACGTGCTCGTGTTCATGATCCCGACCGTCGGTCACCAGGGCATGCTGCACCCGAGCAACATCCGCCTGCGCGACTACGCGAAGCATCTCGACGGCCTGCTGCTGCAAGGCGGCGCCGACGTGTCGCCGCAAACGTACGCGGCGTCGGACGCGCGCCCCGAATGGCCGGGCGACCGCGTGCGCGACATGTACGAGCTCGAGCTGTTTCACGAGTTCGTCGAGTCCGGCAAGCCGGTGCTCGGCGTGTGCCGCGGTTGCCAGCTGATCAACGTCGCGTTCGGCGGGTCGCTGTACCAGGACATCGCGACCGACGTACCGACCGCGAACGCGCACGTGAGCGAGCATTACGACCAGCATCGCCACGCGATCCGCTTCCCGGACTCGTCGACGCTGGCGAGCATGTTTCCCGGGCGCAGCGAAGCGATCGTGAACTCGATCCACCATCAGGCGATCCGCGATCTCGGCCGCGATCTGAACATCGAGGCCGTGTCGGCCGGCGACGGGATCATCGAAGGCATTCGCTACCGGCGCGCGCCGTTCGTCGTCGGCGTGCAATGGCACCCGGAGTTTCATCGTGCGGGCGGCGCCGAACTGCTCGACTGCACGCCGCTGCTCGATGCATTCCTGCGCGCGGCACGCGAAACGCGCCTGTAGGCGGCGTTTGCAGTGCCGGGCAGGAAGGCCGGCCGCATCCCGTTAAATTCGAGATGCGGCCGTTTCGTTTTGAACGATAATCGCGACTCCCGATTCGTTCGCCGGAGTCTGACGTTGGCCTTCCGAGATTTTTCCCCTGCACGATGCGCAACGTGGATCGTTGCGCTGGCCGCCTGCGTGCACGCGGGCGCAGCGTGGTCCGTCGACGCGACCGCGCCGGTCGCGGGCTCGCGCCCCGCGGTGACGAGCCTGCGCGGCGATGCCGCGCAGGCGGCTTCCCCTTCCGACGCGTCCGCCGCCTCCGCGACGGATGCGACCGCGCAAGGCAACGTCGCCGAGCTCACGCAGATGCTGCACGACGGGCGAATCGTCGAGATGCGCACCACGTACAACGGCAGCTACGGCGCGAGCCTGATGTTCGATCCGCGCGAGATGACGTATTACGTCGCGCTGTTCCAGGACAAGCATCTGTGGCGCGTGGTCAAGTCGCAGGAGAAGAGCCGAGCGGAAATGGTGTACGCGAACTTCGTCCAGCAGACGACGCAACTCGCGGACGTCGAAATCCGCCGCACCGAACTGCAGGCGCAGAAGACGTTCCTCGAACGCGTGATCGCGCTGCAGGCGAATCGTGCGCAGCAACTGCAGGCCGATCTGAGCGTCGCGCGCAGCCAGCAGGCCGAGGTCGCGCAGCGGCAGAAGTCGGCGCACGAACAGGCGCAGGCGCTGCAGGTCGAGAAGCGGGCGGCGCAACTGCAGTTGCGCGAACTGCAGGAGCAGGTACGGCAACTCGAGCGGCAGGCCGAAACGGGGTTGCCCGCGCACAAGTGATGAGCGGCCGGCCCGACGGACCGGTCGACGAACGAAAACCCGGCGCAGCGTGCTTCGCCGGGTTTTTTATTGCCCGCGCGTCAGCGGGTGAGCGTGGTGGGTGTGTCGGTCAGGCGGCGGTGGGACAGGTGCGTCGTCCAGTCGAAGTCTGCGGCGGGTGCGTCGGCCGCCCATGCCGGGCGATCGGCGCGCAGCGCGTTCGCCATCGCGATCAGCGTGAGTGGATCGTCGAGCGAAGCGTGCTGGTCGTGCCGGGTGTCCGGGACCGGCAGTGAACCGGCGCGACCGGGCGTTGGCATGCGCGATGCGACGTGCGTGATCGACGGGCGGCCGGCGAGTCGCGGCGCGGAAGGCGGGTGGACTTGCGCGGCTGTCGCGTGCGTGCCGTTCGGTCGATTCGGCGACGGTGCCGCCGCGGTGGCGGCGCGTCGTACGTCCGGCGCGCCGTCGGCGTCGGCGAGTCGCGGCGACGGCGCGAGCGCAGCGTCGCGTGCGGGCTGCGACGATGTGATAGGTGTACTGGCAACGGCCCGCGCCGCGTGGTGCCGTGCCGGCGTGATGGCCGTGGCGGGCTCGGCCCCGGCGCTCCGCACTCGACCCGTGAATTCCGTCGCGTGCTCCGGCACGGCGCCGGCGATTTGCATGACCGGCGAACGCGCGACATCCGGAAACGGTTCGTGGGCGACGATCAGCCCGCCGATGATCGCGAGTGCGCCGATGCTCCAGCAGGCGGCATGCCGTGCCCGCCGGTCATGTGCTCGATCAACGGCACGTGCGATGTGCCGATGCCGACCGGTGGCGCCGGCCGCAACGGCCGGTACGCCCGCTGACGACGGCTGTACGGCGGCCAGCGGTTGCCAGCGGCAGGCACGATGCGGCGCGTCGACGTCGATGCACGAAGTCGTCAACGTTGCCACGCAGCGGATGCCGGAGCGGCTGCCGGACGCGGCGCCGAACCGCCATTCGCGGCCGAACGGCGGCACGCCGTCGAGCGGCGCGACGCGAGGGCGGGCGATTGAGCCTTCGACGGAAACGAGGGGCGATGGAATCATGAGGGCGGTGTGCGGTGCGACGCGGGCCGCGTGGCCGGCCGCGGCGCGGAGTGCGTCGCGAATCGTGACATTGTGGTCAGGCGATCGCCATCGGTCGATCGGATCAATCCGATTTTGATGCGCCTTTCGCCGAGATTCGTACGAGCCGGACGCGGCGTCCGCAACGCCGGTCGGGTACAAGGCAATTGTCGGCTTCGCGTGGCATCATTCGCCAACCATGCCGGCATGCGCATCGTCGGATCCCCACGGCGCGCAGGTCGCGCCTTCCGAGCCGAGAGAACTCCATGTCCACTGCCACACACGCCGTCGCGCAGGAATCGAAATTCCGTACCGTGTTCAGGGTCGTCAGCGGCAACTTCCTGGAAATGTACGACTTCATGGTCTACGGGTATTACGCGTCGGCCATCGCGAAAACGTATTTTCCGAGCGGCAACGCGTTCGCGTCGCTGATGCTGTCGCTGTCGGTGTTCGGCGCGGGCTTTCTGATGCGCCCGGTCGGCGCGATCGTGCTCGGCGCGTACATCGACCATCACGGCCGCCGCAAGGGGCTGATCCTGACCCTCGGGCTGATGGCGCTCGGCACGCTCACGGTGGCCTCGATACCGGGTTACGCGACGATCGGCGTGCTCGCGCCGGTGCTCGTGCTGCTCGGCCGGCTGCTGCAGGGCTTTTCCGCGGGCGTCGAGCTCGGCGGCGTGTCCGTCTACCTGTCGGAGATCGCGACGAAGGGGCACAAGGGGTTCTATACGTCGTGGCAATCGGGCAGCCAGCAGGTGGCGGTCGTGTTCGCCGCGTTCGTCGGCGTGCTGCTGAACCGCGCGTTGCCGGCCGAGGACATGACCGCGTGGGGCTGGCGCATTCCGTTCCTGATCGGCTGCCTGATCGTTCCGTTCCTGTTCCTGATCCGTCGTTCGCTGAAGGAAACCGACGAATTCCTCGCGAAGCGTCACCGTCCGACGATGGGCGAGATCATGCGTTCGATGCTCGAAAACTGGGGCGTCGTGATCGCCGGCATGGGGATGGTGATCATGACGACGGTGTCGTTCTACATGATCACCGCATACACGCCGACGTTCGGCAAGGAAGTGCTGCACCTGTCGTCGCTCGACGCACTCGTCGTGACCGTCTGCGTCGGCCTGTCCAATCTCGTCTGGCTGCCGCTGTCCGGCGCGTTGTCGGATCGCATCGGCCGCCGCCCGGTGCTGATCGCGTTCACGGTGCTCACGCTGCTGTCGGCCTATCCGGCCGTGCTGTGGCTCGTGGCGGATCCGTCGTTCCTGCGGCTGCTCGCGGTCGAGCTGTGGCTGTCGTTCCTGTACGGCTCGTACAACGGCGCGATGGTCGTCGCGCTGACCGAAGTGATGCCGGCCGATGTGCGCACGGCCGGCTTCTCGCTCGCGTACAGCCTCGCGACGACGATCGGCGGGTTCACGCCGGCGATCTCGACGTTGCTGATCCACCAGACCGGCAACAAGGCGGCACCGGGGCTGTGGCTGAGCGTCGCCGCATTCTGCGGATTGATCGCGACGCTCGTGTTGTATCGCACGCGCGAAGCGCGCAACCAGTACAAGTCGGCCTGACGCCGCTGTATCGCATCACATCGACTGAAAAAAGGGAGCGCGCCGCGCTCCCTTTTTTTGTCTGCGCTCGGGTATTCAGGCGTCGCGCAGCGCGGCGGCGACCGCCGCCGCCACGTCGAGCCATTGTCCCGGTGCGGACTGGCGGGCGAGCCTCGCTCGCGGATACCACGGACAGTCGTCGCCGGTGAACCAGCGCCAGTCGGATGCGAACGGCAGCATGATCCACAGCGGCTTGCCGAGCGCGCCCGCGAGGTGCGCGACCGCCGTATCGATCGTGACGACGCCGTCGAGCCGTTCGATCAGCGCTGCCGTGTCGGCGAAGTCGTTCAGCCGCCCGTCGAGGCGATGCATGCGGGGATGCGCGTCGACGCGTGCCCGTTCGTCGTCGTCGAGTGCCGGCTGCAGCACGATCCAGTCGATGTCCGGCAGCGCGAGCAGCGGCGCGAGCGCGTCGAACGGCATCGAGCGGTTTTCCTGTGCCTGCCGGCGTCCCGTCCACGCAAGGCCGAACTTGCGCTTCGACTGGCCGCCCAGCGAGCCGCGAAAGCGCCGCTGCGTGCTGTCCGGCACGTCGAGGTAGCGTGTGCCCGCGACGATGTCGGCCGGCTGCAGGCCGAGCAGGAACGGCAGGCTCATCAGCGTGCATGCGACGTCCGCCGCCGGCGGCTTCGCGGCGCCCTGCGCGACGAGCGTCACGCGCCAGCGTGCCGCGGCCGGTGCGAGCAGCGCGACGAGTTCCGGCTGCACTTCGAGCACGACGCGCGCGCAGCGCGCGCGGGCGAGCGGCACGAAGCGGACGAACTGCAGCGTGTCGCCGAAGCCCTGTTCCGCGCGGATCAGCAGCGTGCGCGCGGCAATCGGCTCGCCTTGCCAGCGCGGCAGCGTGCCGAGCGGCGTCGCGCCCGGCGTGTCGTGGCGCGTTTCGTACGCGGGCAGGCCGCGGGCGAAGTCGCCCAGCGTCAGCAGCGTGACGGCGCGGTGCAGCTGCGCGAGTTTCAGGTCGGGGGCGACGCGCAGCGCCTGGTCGAACGCGCGCAGCGCCATCTCGTGCGCGCCGAGTGCGTGATGCGCGTTGCCGAGGTTCAACCACGCGAGACTGAACGACGGATCGAGACCGACCGCGCGTTCGTAGTAGGGCAGCGCTTCGCGCTGGCGTGCCTGCGCGCACAGCGCGTTCGCGAGCCCGAAGAGGGCGAGCGGAAACGGCGGGTGCAGCGCGAGCGCGGCTTCGAATGCGGCGGCGGCTTCGCCATGACGGCCGAGCGCCTCGAGCGTGTTGCCGAGATTGAAATGCGCGGCGACAAAGCGCGGCTGCGCGGCGATCGCAGCCTGGAAATGGGCGATCGCGTCGTCGGCCCGGCCCATCGCGTTCAGCGCCATCGCGAGATTGTTGTGCGCGCCGGCATGCCCGGGCCGCAGCTCGAGCGCGCGATGGAACGCGGCGAGCGCATCGTCGTGACGGCCGAGCGCATTCAGTGCGTTGCCGAGGTTGTTGTGGATCGATGCGTCGTCCGGTGTGAGCCGAAGTGCGCGGGCAAATGCGTCGACGGCATCTTCGTGGCGCTGCAGTGCCGCATAGGCGTTGCCGAGGTTGTAGTGCGCGAGCGGAAATTCGGGCGCGAGCGTCAGCGCGTTGCGAAAGCGGTCGATCGCTTCGTCGAGCCGGCCGAGCGCCTTCAGCGCGTTGCCGAGATTGAGCTGCAGCGCGGCGTCGTTCGGGCGCAACTCGACCGCACGCCCGACGAGATCGGCCGCCTCGGCATGCTGGCCCTGCTGATGCCGCAGCACGCCGAACAGATGCAGCGCGTCGGCGTTGGCGGGATGAGTGGCGAGTGCGGCGCGATAGCCGTGCTCGGCCTCGGCGAGGCGGCCCGCGCGGTGCGCGGCATACGCTCGGTCGAATGCGGATTCCATGACGCGAAAACTGACGGAAAGCGCGTATTTTCCCACACTGCGCGCGGGCACCCCAGATCGGCCGGTCGGCATATGGCCCCGTCACGCGGAGCGGCGTAGACTTGCACAATCGCGTGTCATCGAGGTTCTCATGGCTGACACACTGCTCGATATCCCGCCCGTGCTGATCGTCGGCGCAGGCCCCACCGGCCTTGCCGCGGCGATGAGTCTCGCGCGTGCCCGCGTGCCGGTGCGCATCATCGACCGGCTCGCCGTGCCCGCGCCGTACTCGCGCGCGATCGGCATCCAGGCACGCACGCTCGAACTGCTGGAGCAGCATCGCGCGGTCGAACCGTTTCTCGCGCTGGGTCATCGCGCCCATGCGGCCGCGCTGCACGCGGACGGCCGCGTGATCGCGCGGCTCGATTTCGATCCGCTGCAAACGCGCTATCCGTATCTGCTGTTTCTCGACCAGAGCATCACCGAGCGGCTGCTCGCCGAGCATCTGGCCGGGTTCGGCGTGACCGTCGAACGCGGCGTCACGCTCACCGCATGCGATGCGGGCGGACCGTCGCTCGACGTGACGATCCGCGATGCGGACGGTCGTGAACAGGCGTTCGCGCCCTCGTACCTGATCGCCGCCGACGGCGCGCACAGCACGGTGCGCCACCTGCTTGGCCTGGGCTTCGCCGGGCATGCGTTCGAGCAGACTTTCCTGCTCGCCGATTTCGCGGCGATACCCGACTGGCCGGACGAGGAGATCCATCTGTTCACGACGCCCGACGGCATCGCGGGGCTGTTTCCGATGGGCGGCGGCCGCTACCGGCTCGTTGCCGACCGGCCGCCCGGCAGCGACGCATCGCCCGACGGACTCACGCCCTCGACCCCGTCGCTCGACGAATGCGAGGCGATCGTGCGCGCGCGCGTCGGTGCGTCGATTGCGCCGAGCGATCTCGCGTGGTCGACGTATTTCCGCCTGCATAGCCGGATGGTCGAGCGACTGCGTCACGGGCGGGTATTCTTCGCGGGCGACGCCGCGCACGTTCACAGCCCGGCGGGCGCGCAGGGCATGAACACGGGCATCCAGGAAGCGTTCAATCTTGGCTGGAAGCTCGCGCGCGTGCTCGGCGCGGGCACGCCGGAGCGCCTGCTCGACACGTATCACGCCGAGCGCCACCCGATCGAGCGTGACGTATTGCGGCAGACCGGCCTCGTCACGCAGATCGTCGAAGCCGACCACGGCGCGATGAAGCTGCTGCGCGATCATGTCGTGCCGCTGCTGGCGTCGTTCGGGCCGGTGCGCGACGCGGTACGCCGCACCGTCAGCGAGCTCGGCGTGCAATACCGGAAAAGCCCGCTCACGCTCGAACGCGTGCTCGACGGCGGGCCGCGCGCAGGCGAGCGCGCGCCCGACGCGCTCGTGCACGTGGTCGACGGGCCGCTCGGGCGGGCGCCCGGAACCGCGCGGCTATACGACCTGCACGACCCCGCGAGCTTTACGCTGCTGCTGCTCGAGGAACCGGCAGGTGCCGACGCCGGCGAGACGGGCGACGTGCCGCCGATGCCCGCGGATGCGCAGGCGCTTGTGCAGGGGCTGGAGCGGATCATGCCGGGCGCCGTGCGAACATGGCGCGTCGCCGATGCCGAAAGCGACGGCACGGACGGGCTTGCGCAGGTATACGGCCGCTCGAGGCCGTCGTTCTACCTGCTGCGGCCCGATGGCTACATCGCGGTGCGCGGCCGTACCGCCACCGACGCGAACGCGCTGCTGCGCCACTGCGAAAGCTGGTTCGCGGGCATGTCGGTGCCCGCGTAGCGGGGTGCTCAGGCGGAGGCCGCGGCCGGCACGAGCGATGCGCGGTGCGCGGCGATCGCGTCGCGCACGATCGGCGCCGCGCGTTGTCCGGCCTCGCTCGACGGATCGTCTAGCGCGGCGAGCAATGCACGACGCATCCGCGGTTCCCAGAAGCGCCGGATATGCTCGGCGATCCCGCTCAGCGCTTCTTCGCGATCGGGCATCGATTCGAAGAACGCGCCGATCTGGTTGGCCATGTCGACCAGGTGTCCGTTGTCCATCGCTTCCTCACTTGCCCGTCGTCACGACGGCCGGCGTGGCGGCGCGGCGCTCGAGCAGGTCGAGCTGCTCCGAGTTGAAGCGCGCATACGCGCGCTGCCAGTCCGACGGCTGCGCGACCGGCATCACCTGCACGGCCGTCACCTTGTATTCCGGGCAGTTCGTCGCCCAGTCGGAGCTGTCCGTCGTGATCACGTTCGCGCCCGATTCGGGGAAGTGGAACGTCGTGTACACGACACCCGGCTGCATGCGGTCGGACACGAGCGCGCGCAACACGGTCTGGCCCGCCCGCGATTCGATGCCGACCCAGTCGCCGGTCCGGATTCCGCGGTCCTCCGCGTCGTGCGGATGGATCTCGAGACGGTCCTCTTCGTGCCACTGCACGTTCTCGGTCCGGCGCGTCTGCGCGCCGACGTTGTATTGCGACAGGATGCGGCCCGTGGTCAGGATCAGCGGATAGCGCTGCGTGACCTTTTCCGGCGTCGGAATGAACTGCGTGATCACGAACCGGCCCTTGCCGCGCACGAATGCGTCGATGTGCATCGTCGGCGTGCCGTCCGGCGCCTGTTCGTTGCACGGCCACTGGATGCTGCCGAGCGCATCGAGCTTCTCGTACGACACACCCGAGAAGGTCGGCGTGAGCCGCGCGATCTCGTCCATGATTTCCGACGGATGCGTGTAGTGCATGTCGTAGCCGAGCGCCCGCGACAGCAGCAGCGTCACTTCCCAGTCCGCGTAGCCCGCGAGCGGCGGCATCACCTTGCGCACGCGCGAGATGCGGCGCTCCGCGTTCGTGAACGTGCCGTCCTTCTCGAGGAACGTCGAGCCCGGCAGCAGCACGTGCGCGTATTTCGCGGTTTCGTTCAGGAAGATGTCCTGCACGACGATGCATTCCATCGACGACAGCGCGGCCGCGACGTGCTGCGTGTTCGGGTCCGACTGGACGATGTCCTCGCCCTGGCAATAGAGGCCCTTGAAGCTGCCGTCGAGCGCCGCGTCGAACATGTTCGGGATGCGCAGCCCCGGTTCCGGCTGCAGCGTGGCCGACCATGCCTGTTCGAACTGCGTGCGTACGACTTCGTCGCTGATGTGCCGGTAGCCGGGCAGTTCATGCGGGAACGAGCCCATGTCGCACGAACCCTGCACGTTGTTCTGGCCGCGCAGCGGATTGACGCCGACGCCTTCGCGGCCGATGTTGCCGGTCGCCATCGCGAGGTTCGCGATGCCCATCACCGTCGTCGAGCCTTGCGCGTGTTCGGTCACGCCGAGGCCGTAGTAGATCGCGGCGTTGCCGCCCGTCGCATAGAGGCGCGCGGCGTCGCGCACCAGCGCGGCCGGCACGCCCGTTACGTCGGCGGTCGCTTCGGGCGAGTTCTCGGCACGCGACACGAAGTCGCGCCATTGCTCGAACGCACGCATGTCGCAGCGTTCGGCGACGAATGCGTCGGCGACGAGCCCTTCGGTGACGATCACGTGCGCGAGTGCGTTGACGATCGCGACGTTGGTGCCCGGGCGCAGCTGCAGGTGGTGCGTGGCCTTCACGTGCGGGCCGTCGACCACGTCGATGCGGCGCGGGTCGATCACGATCAGCTTCGCGCCCTCGCGGATGCGCCGCTTCATGCGCGAGCCGAACACCGGGTGCCCGTCGGTCGGGTTCGCGCCCATCACGACGATCACGTCGGCCTGGCCGACCGACGCGAAGGTCTGCGTGCCGGCCGATTCGCCGAGCGTCGTCTTCAGGCCATAGCCGGTCGGCGAGTGGCACACGCGTGCGCAGGTGTCGACGTTGTTGTTGCCGAACGCGGCGCGCACGAGCTTCTGCACGAGGTAGGTTTCCTCGTTCGTGCAGCGCGACGACGTGATGCCGCCGATCGAATCGCGGCCGTACTTCTGCTGCAGCTTGCGGAACTGCGTCGCCGCGTAGGTGAGCGCCTCTTCCCAGCTGACTTCGCGCCACGGGTCGGTGATCTTCTCGCGGATCATCGGCTTCGTGATGCGGTCCTTGTGCGTCGCGTAGCCCCACGCGAAGCGGCCCTTCACGCACGCGTGGCCTTCGTTCGCGAGGCCGTTCTTGTGCGGCGTCATGCGCACGACCTGCGTGCCCTTCATCTCGGCCTTGAACGAGCAGCCGACGCCACAGTACGCGCAGGTCGTGACGACCGAATGCTCGGCCTGTCCGAGCTGGACGACGGATTTTTCCTGCAAGGTGGCCGTCGGGCACGCGGCGACGCACGCGCCGCACGATACGCATTCCGATGCCATGAACGATTCGCCTTCGCTGGCGGCGACGCGCGATTCGAAACCGCGCGCGGCGATCGTCAGCGCGAACGTGCCCTGCGTTTCCTCGCATGCGCGCACGCAGCGGTTGCAGACGATGCACTTCGACGGATCGTACGTGAAGTACGGATTCGATTCGTCCTTCTGGTCGCGCAGGTGATTCGCGCCGTCGAAGCCGTAACGCACTTCGCGCAAGCCCACCACGCCCGCCATGTCCTGCAGTTCGCAGTCGCCGTTGGCGGGGCAGGTGAGGCAGTCGAGCGGATGGTCGGAGATGTACAGCTCCATCACGTTGCGGCGCAGCGACTGCAGCCGGTCTGACTGCGTACGCACCTTCATCCCGGCTTCGGCGGGCGTCGTGCACGATGCCGGATAGCCGCGCCGGCCTTCGATTTCGACCAGGCACAGACGGCACGAGCCGAACGGTTCGAGCGAATCGGTCGCGCAGAGCTTGGGCACGTTGACGCCGGCTTCGATCGCGGCGCGCATCACCGACGTGCCGGCCGGCACCGTGACCGGCTGGCCGTCGATTTCGAGCGTGACGTCGGTATCGGCATGCCGTTGCGGCGTGCCGTAGTCGGTTTCGTCGAACGGATCGCGCGCGCGCGCTTCAGCGGCGCTCTTGCACGCGCATTGGCCCGAGCCGCAGCCGCCTTGGCGGACGTTGTTCGTGTCGAGGGACATGCAGGGCTCCTTCTGGGTCAGGCCGCAGCCTTGACCGGACCCGACGCGGCTTGCTTGCCGGCGGCGAGCCCGAAATCTTCGGGGAAATGGTCGAGCGCGGACAGCACCGGATACGGCGTCATCCCGCCCATCGCGCACAGCGAGCCGGCGAGCATCGTGTCGCACAGGTCGCGCAGCAGCGTGACCTGACGCTCCGACGTATCGCCTTCGCGAATCCGCGCGATCGTCTCGACGCCGCGCGTCGAGCCGATTCGGCACGGCGTGCACTTGCCGCACGATTCGATCGCGCAGAACTTCATCGCGTATTCGGCGAGCTCCGCGAGATTCGACGTGTCGTCGTGCAGCACGATGCCGCCGTGGCCGACCACCGCGCCGATCGCCGCGTACGCCTCGTAGTCGAGCGGCACGTCCCACTGGTGTTCGGGCAGGTAGGTGCCGAGCGGGCCCCCGACCTGGGCGGCGCGCGCGGGCCGGCCGCTGGCCGTGCCGCCGCCGTAGTCGAACAGCAGCTCGCGCAGCGTGACGCCGAACGCGAGCTCGACGAGGCCGCCGTGGCGGATGTTGCCCGCGAGCTGGAACGGCAGCGTGCCGCGCGAGCGGCCCATCCCGTAGTCGCGATAGAACGCGGCGCCGCGCGCGAAGATCACCGGCGCGGTCGCGAGCGTGATCACGTTGTTGATCACGGTCGGCTGGCCGAACAGGCCGGCGAGCGCCGGCAGCGGCGGCTTCGCGCGCACGACGCCGCGCTTGCCTTCGAGCGATTCGAGCAGCGCCGTTTCCTCACCGCACACGTACGAACCGGCGCCCTTCGCGACGTGCAGGTCGAACGCATGCGCGGAGCCGAGCACGCGTTCGCCGAGCCAGCCGGCTTCGCGAGCGCGCTCGATCGCCGTTTCGAGTGCCGCGATCGCATGCGGGTATTCGCTGCGCACGTAGATGTAGCCGAGCGTCGCGCCCGTCGCGATGCCCGCGATGATCATCCCTTCGATCAGGCAGTACGGATCGCATTCCATGAGCAGGCGATCGGAGAACGTGCCCGAATCGCCTTCGTCCGCGTTGCAGACGATGTACTTCTGCGCGGCGCGCGCCTGCCGGACCGTGCGCCACTTGATGCCGGCCGGGAAGGCCGCGCCGCCGCGGCCGCGCAGCCCCGATTCGATCAGCAGCTCGCACGCGGCGTCGCCGTCGAGTGCGAGCGCGTTCTTCAGGCCGGCGAGGCCGTCATGCTTCAGGTAGTCGTCGAGCGACAGCGGATCGGTCAGGCCGATGCGCGCGAACGTGAGGCGCTGCTGGCGCGCGAGATAGGGCAGCGCGTCGACGAGGCCGACGCCGCTCGGGTGCGTGCCGCCGTCGAGCCAGTTTGCATCGAACAGGGCGGGCACGTCGGCCGCCGACAGGTTCGCGTAGCCGACGCGCCCGGCGGCCGTGCCGACCTCGACGAGCGGCTCGAGCCACAGCAGCCCGCGCGAACCGTTGCGGATCAGTTCGATCGCGACGCCGCGCCGCTCGGCTTCCGCGACGATCGCGGCGGCGAGGGCGTCGGCGCCGAGCGCCAGTGCGGACGAATCGCGCGGAACGTAGATGCGGGTCGTCATGCGGCCTCCGGGGTGTGGGCGGCCGCGTCGGCGAGCAGGGCGTCGAACTTCTCCGGCGTGACCTTTGCGTGCAGTACGCCGTTGACCGTCATCGACGGCGATTGTGCGCACAGCCCGAGGCAGTAGACCGACTCGAGCGCGACGTCGCCCGGCGCGTGCGCGTCGGCGCCATCGCCGTGCGCGGCGTCGAACCGGCAACCCGTGCGCGCTTCCGCGTGTGCGGCCAGCGCTTCGCAGCCCATGCTGCGGCACGCCTCGGCGCGGCACATCTGGATCGTCACGCGCGCGGGCGGCGCGGTGCGGAAGTGGTGATAGTAGGTGAGCACGCCGTGCACTTCGGCACGCGACAGATTCAGCACCTTCGCGAGCGGCGCGACGCAGCCTGCCGGTACGTAGCCGGCCTCGTCCTGGATCGCATGCAGGATCGCGACGAGCGAGCGGCCGGCGCGCGCATGACGCTCGACGAGCGCGTCGGGCGCGGGGGAATTCGGGGACATCGTTGTGCTCCTCCAAAGTCTCATATGTGCCCTTGATTCATATAGTGCACACCGGGACTTCGTCCTGATTGATTTTGAGCAACGATAAGCGGAAGATTTCGCAGTCGCAATAGGAAATCGGAGTACATAATTGATTCGAATCGAATGCGACGCGTATCTGACCGTACGCGACACGGAGGGCCGCACGGCGAGCCTGTCGGATGTCGCCCCGTTGCTGGAGCTCGTGGCCGATACGGGCAGCATTGCACAGGCCGCGCAGGCGAAAGGGCTGTCGTATCGGCACGCGTGGGGCATGCTGCGGGCGCTGGAGGCATGCGTCGGCGGCGAGTTGATCGAGACCGCGCGCGGCAAGGGATCGACATTGTCGGAGCTGGGGCAGGCGGTCGTCGACGCGCAGCGGCTCGCGCGCAGCCGTCTCGACGGGAACCTGCGCGCGCTGGCGGCCGAGGTGGCGAGCAACCTGAACCGGCGGCTCGCACAGCGCGACGGCGCCGTGCGCATCCATGCGTCGCACGGCTATGCGGTTGCGGCGCTCGTTTCCGCACTCGTCGATGCGCAGGCCGCCGTCGACATCAAGTATCGCGAGAGCGTCGAGGCCGTGCAGGCGCTCGCGCGCGGCGAATGCGAGCTGGCCGGCTTCCATCTGCCGCGCGGCGCGTTCCGCGAACGGTGCGCGCAGATCTACCGGCCGTGGCTCGACGACACGCGTCACGTGCTGATTCATCTGACGCGTCGCCAGCAGGGGCTGTTCGTGCCGCGCGGCAACCCGAAGCAGGTCGGCGGGCTGGCCGATCTCGCCCGCCACGACATCCGCTTCGTCAATCGGCAGCCGGGGTCGGGCACGCGCATGCTGCTCGATCTCGCGTTGCGCGCGATCGGCATCGATCCCGAGCGTATCGACGGCTACGCGTCGGCCGAGCTCACGCACTCGGCGATCGCCGCGTTCGTCGCGAGCGGGATGGCCGATCTCGGCTTCGGCGTCGAGCCGGCCGCCCGTCATTTCGGGCTCGATTTCATCCCGGTCGTCGACGAGGACTACTACTTCGCGTGCGAACGCGCGCAGCTCGACTCGCGGCCGCTCGCCGGCGTGCTCGCCTTGCTGCGCGATGCACGTTTCGTCGAGCGCGTCGCGCATCTCGACGGCTACGATCCGGCGGCGTGCGGGACGCTGGCCGGTGTCGCGGAGGGCTTCGCCGGTACGGTCGCGGCCGGTACGCCGGACGGCAACGCACGGTAACGGGAATGCACGCGAGCCGCGCTGCAGCAGCGAGGGATTTGCGCTACGCTTGCCGCTTGATCAACGTTCCAACAAGCACGCCGTTCAGGCGTCATCCCGCCATGAAACTTTCCGTTCCCTTCGCCGCGGCAGCGTTGACCGCAGGGCTTCTCGTCGCTGTTTCGCCGTTTGCGCTTGCGCAGAATTCCCCGGGCGTGCCTGGCGGCATCCTGAGCGAACAGTTCCGCCTGAACGAGCATCCGCAGATGCCGTTCGCGGCGTCTGCGCCGTCGCAGAAATACCAGAGCGGCAAGAAGTCGGCATTGCGCCGCAAGGGCGATATGGGGGATCCGAACGGCTGCAACCTGAAGTGCCCGCTGGACACTCAATAAACCAAGGCAGACGCGCCGGGTCGTCGTCGACGCGTCTGTGCGGCCGTGCCGCCGTGCCGCGCCGATGCCGCGCGATTCTTTTCGAGCCCCGCAGGGCATGCTGCCTTGCGGGGCTCGTGCTTTATGGCCGGTCGTAGTCCAGTGCGATCGTGCGATGCCGGATCGGGTGCCTGTCGGGATTCTAGGGTTAACCCGTAATCCAGGAAGGATGTCTTCCTGAAACCTGCCTTATTCTTAAGCATCCGCCTACATAAACTTCGGTTTGTCAGCGATGAACGGGTGTTCACCGCGAAATCAGACAAATCTGGAGGTAGGTCATCATGAAGTCGCTCGTTCAAGCCGTTGTCGTTGCTGCCGCTCTCGTTGCTCCGGTCGTTTCGTTTGCGCAGTCCGGCTCGGCACTCACCCGCGCACAGGTTCGCGCCGAACTGGTTCAGCTCCAGCAGGCCGGTTACAACACCGCCCGCGGCGAAGATCCGCACTATCCGGAAGCGATCCAGGCCGCAACCGCGCGTGTTGCAGAACAGCAGCGCAGCGCGTTGGCCCAGGCGCAAGGC
The DNA here is from genome assembly GCF_003853805.1 of Burkholderia sp. Bp8994. NCBI lineage: Bacteria > Pseudomonadati > Pseudomonadota > Betaproteobacteria > Burkholderiales > Burkholderiaceae > Burkholderia > Burkholderia sp. Bp8994. Next base: position 27,968 of record NZ_QTQH01000008.1, on the reverse strand, counting down.
GCCGACGCCAGCGGCTACGGCGCGCAGGTGCAGGGCGCATCGGCAGCGGGCTCGCGTGCGATCGGCGTGCGTCCGGCCAGCGCGGAAGAAATGAAGTCGCTGTATCGCGGCAGCTAAGCTGCGCATTGCCTGGCGGGGCCACGCGGCCGGTGCGACGATGCATCGCGTCCGGTCGCGGTGCCGGGCAGGGCGTCGTCCGCTGCGCTCGAGCGCAGCGCGGACGGCGCCGAACCTCCGTCACCTCCTGTCGCCGGCGTATCGGTGGCATTCCGCCTGGCCCGCTCGGGGCCGGGCGCTTTTTCGGAGGGCGCGGGAGGTGGGCGCACTGGCAACAAAAAACCCCGCAGACTCGCGTCGTGCGGGGTTCGTGCGTCAAGCGCGGAATTTGGTGGAGGCGGCGGGAATCGAACCCGCGTCCAGAAGCGCTCCACGACTAGTTCTACATGTTTAGTTCAGTCATTTGATTTAACCGCAGCGACGCGGACGAACACGCTGCACTACGGCGATTCGCTAGGTTTTCGACCCTGGCGTCGCGACGCCGACAGGGCTTAACTGACGTAAATGACCTCTGGCGGTATTGCTACCGGTCTTGCGACACTAGCCCGTCAGTGAACTAGGCAGAGGACGGCGGCCGTTAGGCTGCCAGTGCGAACGTATCGTCGTTTGCAGTTACGATTTTCCCATTGATTAACGAGGTGACGGGTCCTCGACATGCCCTAGCCGCTTCACAACCCCTGTCGAAACCAGGTCGCCCCCGCGGATAAGATCAAACATTATAGCCCAACATCGCGCAACAGTTCGCGCAGTTCCTGCGTCGAGCCGACGAGATGCTGCGCCTGCCAGTCGGCCGGCGCGGCGCCGTCGCCGCAGTAGCCATAGGCAGCCGCGACGGTTGCCATCCCTGCCGCGCTGCCGGCCTGGATGTCGCGAAGATCGTCGCCGACATAGACGATGCGCTCGGGCGCGAGCGTCATCTGTCCGGCCGCGTGCAGCAGCGGGGCCGGATGCGGTTTCGAGTGCGGCGTTGTGTCGCCCCCGACGATGCAGGCCGCGCGCGGCGCAAGGCCGAGCAGGTCGGCGAGCGGCGCGGTGAGGCGCATCGCCTTGTTCGTGACGATGCCCCAGCGCACGCCGCGCGCATCGAGTTCGTCGAGCACGTCGCCGATGCCGGGGAACAGCACGGTGTGCACGCAGATGTCCGTCGCGTAATTGGTCAGGAACTCGTCGCGCATCGCTTCGTAGCCGGCCGATTGCGGGCCGATGCCGAATGCGCCGCCGAGCAGGCCGCGCGCGCCGGCCGATGCCAGCGGCCGCAGCACGTCGAGCGACGTTTCGGGCAGGCCGCGCACGCGCTGCATCTTGTTGACGGCGGCGGCGAGATCGGGCGCCGTGTCGGCGAGCGTGCCGTCGAGGTCGAACAGCACGGCATCGCAGTGCAGCAGGCGCGGCTCGTCGAGTGCGGGCCGCCCGGTCGAAAGGGAAGTCGTCATGCCGGTCGGAAGGTCACGCGCCGCGGCGGCACGCGACGAGATAGTTGATGTCGGTATCGTTCGACAGCGCGAAGCGCTTGCCGATCGGGTGATAGGTAATGCCCTTGATCTCCACGATATGCAGATCGGTCCCGCGCACGAAGCTCGCCAGTTCCGACGGGCGGATGAAGCGCGCGTAGTCGTGGGTGCCCTTCGGCAGCATCTGCGCGATGTACTCCGCACCGATCACTGCGAACAGGTAGGACTTCAGGTTGCGGTTCAGCGTGGAGAAGAACACCCAGCCGCCCGGCTTCACGAGCGTCGCGCACGCGGCGACGACGCCGGCCGGCGACGGGACGTGCTCGAGCATTTCCATGCACGTGACGACGTCATAGGTGCCCGGCTCGCGTTCGGCAATCGCTTCGGCGGCGATCGCCTCGTAATCGACCGTGATGCCGCTTTCGAGGCTGTGCAGGTCGGCCACGCCGAGCGCTTCGGTCGACAGGTCGATGCCTTTCACCTGCGCGCCGAGTCCGGCCATCGATTCGGACAGGATGCCGCCGCCGCAGCCGATATCGAGCGCGCGCTTGCCGGCGAGGTGCGCATGCGAATCGATCCAGCCGAGCCGGACCGGGTTCAGGTCGTGCAGGGGCTTGAATTCGGCGTTCGGATCCCACCACCGATGGGCGAGGTCGCTGAATTTCTGGAGTTCGTGCGGATCGGCGTTGGTCATGTCGGCAAACGGGCTACGGAAGGAGGGCGGTGCTGCGGTTCGTCAGACCCGAGTATATAAGAAGCGGACGAGCGGCGAAGCGGCGAGCGCCCGGACGGGCATCAAAGAAAAAGCCCCGCCGGAGCGGGGCTTTGAAGCAGTCGAAAACCGCGGCTTACTGTGCCGGAACGGTCGTCTTCTGGACTTCTTGCGTACCGACCACTTCGACTTCCACGCGGCGGTCCGGTGCGAGGCAGGCGATCAGTTGCTTGCGGTTCTTCTGGTTGCAGCCCGTCGTGACCGGGTTGCGCTTGCCCTTGCCTTCCGTGTAGATCTTGTTGGCCGGGACACCCTTGCTGACCAGGTACGACTTGACGGCTTGCGCGCGGCGCAGCGACAGGCGGTCGTTGTACTTGTCCGAACCGATGCGGTCCGTGTAGCCCGTAGCGACGACCACTTCCGTGTTCATGCCCTGGATCTTCGAAGCCAGTTCGTCCAGCTTTTGCTTGCCCAGCGGCTTGAGCGTTGCCTTGTCGAAGTCGAACAGTGCGTCGGCTTGATACGTGATCTTCTGGCTCGTGATTGCCGGAGCGACCGGTGCGACCGGAGCCGGAGCCGGTGCCTGGGCGACCAGTGCGCCATCGCACTTCGCGTTGGCGGTGGCCGGCGTCCAGAACGCGTCACGCCAGCAGAGCTCGTTCGTGCCGTTCATCCACACCCATTCGCCCGTGCCGTTCACCCAGTTGTCGTTGACGGCTTGACGCGACGCCGGCACCGACTGTGCCGAAGCGGATGCAGCCATAACTGCGGTAGCTGCAATGAACGCGAGCTTTGAAAGTTTATTCATATTTCTCCTCTCGAAATTGAGATTACCGCAGGTTTACTGCGAGCCTGTTGACGGTGACAAGTCATACATTGCTCGAAGTATAACATTGGTGCGGCACAAAAAACGCGGCACCGCTCTGTGTAGACTTCGAGCAGCGTCTAACTTTCAGTGCGTTGGCATTTTGCCATATCGTTCCCTTCCTACGAAAAAAAATCCTCCCCACCCTAAGATCGCTTCAACTTTGTGGTGCATGCGCAACACCGGCCTGCCGTAACTTTTAGAGATTGTCAAGAGTGGGTCCGCGAAATTGCGCGAAAGGCCGCAAATGTTTACCCGCGTGCGCGACTCGGATCCGCGCGGCCCCCGAGCCGCCTGAAGGGGCGCGATCGCGGCCGGTTCGCGGTGCCGCTGCCGTGGTCGCGATTTTTGCTGTTTACATATAGAGGGGGTGGCGAATCGGCGGCTGATGGGCGCATGTTAGAATCTCGCGTTGCGTTGCGCATGCAGCGCCCACGCGAAAGGCGTTCGCCGTCTTCGCTCCGAAACGATACGGATACATGGATCAATTCGCCAAAGAGACCCTGCCCACCTCCCTAGAGGAGGAAATGCGCCGTTCGTATCTCGATTACGCGATGAGCGTGATCGTCGGACGTGCCCTTCCGGATGTCCGCGATGGCCTGAAACCCGTGCACCGGCGCGTATTGTTCGCGATGCACGAACTGAACAACGACTGGAACCGCGCGTACAAGAAATCGGCGCGTATCGTCGGTGACGTGATCGGTAAGTATCACCCTCACGGCGATACCGCGGTGTATGACACGATCGTGCGGATGGCGCAGGACTTCTCGCTGCGCTACATGCTGATCGACGGGCAGGGCAACTTCGGCTCGATCGACGGCGACAACGCCGCGGCGATGCGTTACACCGAAATTCGCATGGCGAAGATCGGTCACGAGCTGCTCGCCGACATCGACAAGGAAACGGTCGACTTCGAGCCGAACTACGACGGCAACGAGATGCAGCCGTCGGTCCTGCCGTCGCGCATCCCGAACCTGCTGATCAACGGCTCGTCGGGCATTGCGGTCGGCATGGCGACCAACATCCCGCCGCACAACCTGAACGAAGTCGTCGACGCGTGCCAGCACCTGCTGGGCAACCCGGAAGCGACGATCGACGAGCTGATCGAGATCATCCCGGCGCCGGACTTCCCGACGGCCGGCATCATCTACGGCGTCGCCGGCGTGCGCGACGGCTACCGCACCGGGCGCGGCCGCGTCGTGATGCGCGCGGCCACGCACTTCGAGGAGATCGACCGCGGCCAGCGGATGGCGATCATCGTCGACGAGCTGCCGTACCAGGTGAACAAGCGCTCGCTGCTCGAGCGCATTGCCGAGCTCGTCAACGAGAAGAAGCTCGAGGGCATCTCCGACATCCGCGACGAGTCCGACAAGAGCGGCATGCGCGTCGTGATCGAGCTGAAGCGCGGCGAAGTGCCCGAAGTGGTGCTGAACAACCTGTACAAGGCGACGCAGCTGCAGGACACGTTCGGCATGAACATGGTCGCGCTGGTCGATGGCCAGCCGAAACTGCTGAACCTGAAGGAAATCCTGCAGTGCTTCCTGTCGCATCGACGCGAAGTGCTGACGCGCCGCACGATCTACGAACTGCGCAAGGCCCGCGAACGCGGCCACGTGCTCGAAGGTCTCGCGGTCGCGCTCGCGAACATCGACGAGTTCATCGCGATCATCAAGGCCGCGCCGACGCCGCCGATCGCGAAGCAGGAACTGATGGCGAAGCCGTGGGATTCGTCGCTCGTGCGCGAGATGCTGACGCGCGCCGAGACCGAGAACGCATCCGCGGGCGGCCGCTCCGCGTACCGTCCGGAAGGCCTGAACCCGGCGTTCGGGATGCAGACCGACGGGCTGTACCGTCTGTCCGACACGCAGGCGCAGGAAATCCTGCAGATGCGTCTGCAGCGCCTGACCGGTCTCGAGCAGGACAAGATCATCGGCGAGTACCGCGAAGTGATGGCGCAGATCGCCGACCTGCTGGACATCCTCGCGCGCCCGGAGCGGATCACGACGATGATCGGCGAAGAGCTGACGTCGGTGAAGGCCGAATTCGGCGACGCGCGCCGCTCGAAGATCGAGCTGAACGCGACCGAGCTGAATACCGAAGACCTGATCACGCCGCAGGACATGGTCGTCACGATGTCGCACGCGGGCTACGTGAAGTCGCAGCCGCTGTCCGAGTATCGCGCGCAGAAGCGCGGCGGTCGCGGCAAGCAGGCGACGCAGATGAAGGAAGACGACTGGATCGAGACGCTGTTCATCGCGAACACGCACGATTACATCCTGTGCTTCTCGAACCGCGGCCGCGTGTACTGGGTCAAGGTCTATGAAGTGCCGCAAGGCTCGCGCAACTCGCGCGGCCGTCCGATCGTCAACATGTTCCCGCTGCAGGAAGGCGAGAAGATCAACGTCGTGCTGCCGGTCAAGGAGTTCTCGGCCGACAAGTTCGTGTTCATGGCGACGTCGCTCGGCACCGTGAAGAAGACGCCGCTCGAGGCATTCAGCCGCCCGATGAAGAAGGGCATCATCGCGGTCGGCCTCGACGAGGGCGATTACCTGATCGGCGCGTCGATCACCGACGGCGCGCACGACGTGATGCTGTTCTCTGACGCAGGCAAGGCCGTGCGCTTCGACGAGAACGACGTGCGCCCGATGGGCCGGGAAGCGCGCGGCGTGCGCGGCATGCAGCTCGAGGACGGGCAGCAGGTCATCGCGCTGCTGGTTGCCGGCAGCGAGGAGCAGACCGTGCTCACCGCGACCGAAAACGGCTACGGCAAGCGCACGCCGATCACCGAGTACACGCGTCACGGCCGCGGCACGAAGGGGATGATCGCGATCCAGACGTCCGAGCGCAACGGCAAGGTCGTCGCCGCGACGCTCGTCGACGCCGAGGATCAGATCATGCTGATCACGACCGCCGGCGTGTTGATCCGGACGCGTGTGTCCGAGATTCGCGAAATGGGGCGCGCCACGCAAGGTGTTACACTCATCAGTCTCGATGAGGGTACCAAGCTCTCCGGCCTGCAGCAGATCGCGGAAGCCGAAGAGGGCGATGGCGAGGCCGACGAGGCGTCGGACGGCGAAGCCTGAAGAACGGATGAGACTCGAGCCGCCGCGGGCGAAAAGCGCCGCGGTCGGCGAGCAACCATTCATATTTCCAAAAGGGAGTGATGATGCAAAAGCAATTCAAGCAACTGGTTCTGCTGGCTGCACTGGTGCCGACGTTCGCGATGGCGCAAGCGCTGTCGAATTCCGCACCGGCTGCGACCGCGGCAGCTGCGCCGATCGACGCCGACAAGAAGGCAGCGATCAAGGATCTGCTCGACGCGATCGACGCGCCGAAGCTCGTGTCGGCTATCGGCAACAGCGCCGAGATGCAGGCAAAGCAGCTCGTGCCGGCGATCCTGTCGGACGCGCTGTCGGAAAACAAGTCGCTGAACGACAAGCAGAAGCAGGCTGCCGTGCCGACGCTGCAGAAGAACGCAGTGCCGAAGCTGGTTGACGGCGCGGGCAAGGTGTTCGGCTCGCAGCAGTTCCAGAACGATGCGATGTCGGCTCAGTACGACGCCTATGCGAAGTACTACAGCACGTCGGAGATCAAGGATCTGACGACGTTCTACAAGAGCCCGACGGGCCGCAAGTTCATCCAGGTTCAGGATCAGGTCGGCCGCGACGTGGTCAACGGCCTGATGCAGAAGTACATGCCGCAAGCGATCCAGGCGACGCGCGCGCAGGCTGACAAGGAAGTCGCGGCAGTCAAGCCGGGCAAGTAAGCTGTCCGGGCACGCCGCCCGGCCGTCCGGCCGGGTTTGGCGGGAGCCTGATGACAGTGCGATAATGGCCGTTTGCGCGCGAGCGCAAGCGGCCATTTCTTTTCAGGCGCGGTTCTTTCTGCCGGCGGCAAGCCGGTCGCAAGCCGGTCGCGTCCCTCCCGAGGTTTTCACGATGCGCGTCTTTAATTTCTCCGCCGGTCCTGCGGCGCTCCCCGAGGAAGTGCTGCGGCAGGCCGCCGACGAAATGCTCGACTGGCACGGCAGCGGCATGAGCGTGATGGAGATGAGCCATCGCGGCAAGGAATTCATGTCGATCCACGAGGCGGCGCTGACCGACCTGCGCGAACTGCTCGATGTGCCGGCCAGCCACCGGATCCTGTTCCTGCAGGGCGGCGGCATCGGCGCGAACGCGACCGTGCCGATGAACCTGCTCGGCTCGCGCAAGACCGCCGACTTCGTCGTGACGGGCTCGTGGTCGCAGAAGTCGTTCAACGAAGCGAAGAAATACGGCACGCCGCATCTGGCCGCCTCCGGCAAGACGGCCGACGGTTTCACGCGCGCGCCTGCCCGTGCCGAGTGGCAGCTGTCGGACGATCCGGCCTACGTGCATCTGTGCACGAACGAGACGATCGACGGCGTCGAGACGTTCGAGATTCCCGACCTCGGCGACGTGCCGCTCGTCGCCGATGTCTCGTCGCACATCCTGTCGCGCCCGATGGACGTCGCGAAGTACGGCGTGCTGTTCGGCGGCGCGCAGAAGAACATCGGGATAGCCGGCGTGACGGTCGTGATCGTGCGCGAGGATCTGCTCGATCGCGCGCTGTCGATCTGCCCGTCCGCATTCGAATGGAAAACCGTCGCCGAGAACAACTCGCTGTACAACACGCCGCCCACCTATGCGATCTACGTCGCGGGCCTCGTGTTCCAGTGGCTGAAGCGGCAGGGCGGCCTCGAGGCGATCGAGGCCCGCAATATCGAGAAGGCGAAGCTGCTCTACGACACGATCGATGCGAGCAGCTTCTATCTGAACAAGGTCGAGCCGGCGGCGCGTTCGCGGATGAACGTGCCCTTTTTCCTGGCCGACGAAACGCGCAATGAAGACTTCCTTGCCGGCGCAAAGGCGCGCGGGTTGCTGCAGCTGAAGGGCCACAAGTCCGTCGGCGGCATGCGGGCGTCGATCTACAACGCGGTGCCGCTCGAGGGCGTGCAAGCGCTCGTCGAGTACATGAAGGACTTCGAACGGCGCGGCGCCTGAGCGCAGCGCTGTTCAAACAGCACGGCAACTACGCATGGACGACGAACTGAATTCCCGCCTGAAACCGCTGCGCGACCGCATCGACGCGATCGACGCGCAGCTGATCGCGCTCCTCAACCAGCGCGCCGCGGTGGCGCTCGAGGTGGGCGAGGTCAAGAAGCACTTCAATGCGCCGGTGTTCCGGCCGGAACGCGAACTGCAGGTGATCGCGCGCCTGCAGGACATGAGCGCGGGGCCGCTCGCGAGCGAGCACATCAGCGCCATCTGGCGCGAGATCATGGCCGCGAGCCGCGCGCTCGAGCAGACGATCCACGTCGCGTTCCTCGGGCCGGTCGGCACGTACAGCGAACAGGCGATGTTCGAGTATTTCGGCCAGTCGATCGAAGGGCTGCCGTGTCCGTCGATCGACGAGGTGTTCCGCTCGGTCGAGGCGGGCGCGTCCGCATTCGGCATCGCGCCGGTCGAGAATTCGACCGAAGGCGCGGTGTCGCGCACGCTCGACCTGCTGCTGCAGACGCAGTTGCTGATCAGCGGCGAACTCGCGCTGCCGATCCATCACAACCTGCTCACGCAGAGCGGCACGCTCGACGGCGTGAAGCGCGTCTGCGCGCATGCGCAGGCACTCGCGCAATGCCAGCAGTGGCTCGCCGCGAACGCACCGCAGCTCGAGCGGCAAGCAGTGTCGAGCAACGCGGAGGCCGCGCGTCTCGCGGCGGCCGACCCGAGCGTCGCGGCGATCGCGGGCGACCGCGCGGCCGCGCACTACGGGCTGCAGATCGCGTTCTCGCTGATCCAGGACGATCCGCACAACCGCACGCGCTTCGTGATCATCGGCAAGCAGCCGGCCGGACCGAGCGGTCACGACCAGACCTCGCTGATCGTGTCGGTGAAGAACGAGCCGGGCGCGGTGTTCAAGCTGCTCGAACCGCTCGCGCGGCACGGGGTGTCGATGACCCGCTTCGAATCGCGCCCGGCGCGCGTCGGCACGTGGGAGTATTACTTCTACATCGACATCGAAGGGCACCGGGACGAGCCAGCCGTGGCCGCCGCGCTCGCGGAGCTCGGCCAGAAGGCCGCGTTCCTGAAGGTACTCGGTTCGTATCCGCGCGCGCGCTGACGCGCAGCGGCCCGTCGCCTGCACCGCGCAGGCGGCGCGGCGAAGCGGGCAGGGCAGGCCGGGCGGCGCTGCCCAAGGCGGGCTCGGGAGGTATCCGGTGCAGGTCGTGCCGGGTGCGGGCCCGTTGCCCGGAATCTGGACTTCCGCGCGCGGGCATCGTTCCGCGCGCGTCACTTGGCTCTTGTCGTGTCAGGCTTTGCATTCAACAAACTGGTCATCTTCGGCGTCGGCCTGATCGGCGGATCGCTGGCGCGCGCGCTGCGCGAGCGCGCACCGGGCGGCGCGGGCGAAGTCGTCGGCGTCGGCCGTTCCCGTGCGTCAGTCGAGCGCGCGCTCGCGCTCGGCGTGATCGATCGCGCGGCGGCGCTCGACGACGATGCGCAACTGCGCGACGCGCTTGCCGGCGCCGATCTCGTGCTGCTGGCCGCGCCCGTCGCGCAAACGGGCCCGTTGCTCGCGCGCATCGCGCCGTGGCTCGAGGCCGCGACGCTCGTCACCGACGCGGGCAGCACCAAGTCCGATGTCGTCGCGGCGGCGCGCGAGGTGCTCGGTGCGCGGATCGCGCAATTCGTGCCGGGCCACCCGATCGCCGGGCGCGAGTCGAGCGGTGTCGAGGCCGCGCTGCCGGATCTGTACGTCGGCCGCAACGTCGTGCTGTGCCCGCTGCCGGAGAACGCACCCGACGCGGTCGCGCGGATCGACGCGATGTGGCGGGCGACCGGCGCCGACGTGCGCACGATGAGCACGGCGCAGCACGATCGCGTGTTCGCGTCGATCAGCCATCTGCCGCACGTGCTGTCGTTCGCGCTCGTCGAGCAGATCCTCGGCGAGACGGATGCCGAACTGAAATTCTCGTATGCGGCGGGCGGCTTCCGCGACTTCACGCGGATCGCGGCGTCGAGCCCGGAAATGTGGCGCGACGTGTGTGTCGCGAATCGCGCGGCGCTGCTCGACGAGCTCGACGGCTACACGCGCGTGCTCGCCCGGCTGCGTGCGGCGATCGACGCCGGCGACGGCGCGGCGCTCGAAGCCGTGTTCACGCGCTCGCGCGCGGCCCGCAAGGCATGGCAGGAACGCGGCGCTCAGCCCGCTGCCGAACCGGTCAAGAAATAACAGGAAACAGGACGATTCCCATGGACTATCTCGATCTCGGCCCGTATTCCAGTGCGTCGGGCACCGTGCGCCTGCCCGGCTCGAAGAGCATCTCGAACCGTGTGCTGCTGCTTGCGGCGCTTGCCGAAGGCGATACGACGATCACCAACCTGCTGGATTCCGACGACACCCGCGTGATGCTCGATGCACTCGGCAAGCTCGGCGTGAAGCTCGCGCGCGAGGGCGACACCTGTGTCGTCACCGGCACGCGCGGCGCGTTCACCGCGAAGACCGCCGACCTGTTCCTCGGCAACGCGGGCACCGCGGTGCGACCGTTGACGGCGGCGCTCGCGGTCAATGGCGGCGACTATCGCGTGCATGGCGTGCCGCGCATGCACGAGCGGCCGATCGGCGATCTCGTCGACGGCCTGCGGCAGATCGGCGCGCAGATCGACTACGAGCAGAACGACGGTTTTCCGCCGCTTCGGATCAAGCCTGCGGCGATCGCGGTCGACGCGCCGATCCGCGTGCGCGGCGACGTGTCGAGCCAGTTTCTCACCGCGCTGCTGATGACGCTGCCGCTCGTGAAGGCGAAGGACGGCAGGATCGTCGTCGAAGTCGACGGCGAACTGATCTCGAAGCCGTACATCGACATCACGATCCGGCTGATGGAGCGCTTCGGCGTGACCATCGAGCGCGACGGCTGGCAGCGCTTCGTCGTGCCGGCCGGCGTCCGCTACCGTTCGCCGGGGCGCATCATGGTCGAGGGCGATGCGTCGTCGGCCTCGTATTTCCTCGCGGCCGGCGCGCTCGGCGGCGGCCCGCTGCGCGTCGAGGGCGTAGGGCGCGCGAGCATCCAGGGCGACGTCGGCTTTGCGAATGCGCTGATGCAGATGGGCGCGAACGTATCGATGGGCGACGACTGGATCGAGGTGCGCGGCATCGGCCACGACCATGGCAAGCTCGAGCCGATCGACATGGACTTCAACCTGATTCCCGACGCGGCGATGACCATCGCGGTCGCGGCGCTGTTCGCGAGCGGCACGAGCACGCTGCGCAACATCGCGAGCTGGCGCGTGAAGGAAACCGACCGCATCGCCGCGATGGCGACCGAGTTGCGCAAGGTCGGCGCAATCGTCGAGGAAGGCCCCGACTATCTGGTCGTCACGCCGCCGCAACAACTCACGCCGAACGCCGCGATCGACACGTACGACGATCACCGGATGGCGATGTGCTTCTCGCTCGTCAGTCTGGGCGGCGTGCCCGTGCGAATCAACGATCCGAAGTGCGTCGGCAAGACGTTCCCCGACTATTTCGACCGCTTCGCCGCGCTCGCCAAGGCCTGACCCACCGTACCGATGAAATCCACCCGACCCTTTCACCCGACCCCCGTCATCACGATCGACGGTCCGACCGCTTCCGGCAAGGGGACCGTCGCCGCGCTCGTCGCCGCGCATCTCGGCTTCCACCTGCTCGACAGCGGCGCGCTGTATCGTCTCGCCGCGCTCGCGAGCGTACGCTACGGCATCGCGGCGGAGGACATCGACGCGCTCGTGAAGCTGATCGACGATCTTCACATCACGTTTCGCGAAGGCTGCGCGCAGCTCGACGGCGTCGACGTGTCGAACGACATCCGCGCCGAAGCGGTCGGCAACCGCGCGTCGGCGATTGCCGTGCACGGGCCGGTGCGTACCGCGCTGGTCGCGCGCCAGCGCGCATTCCGCAAGACGCCGGGCCTCGTCGCCGACGGGCGCGACATGGGCACCGTGATCTTCCCGGACGCCGTGCTGAAGGTGTTTCTGACGGCCAGCGCCGAGGCGCGCGCGGCCAGACGGCATAAGCAATTGATGCAAAAAGGTTTTTCTGCTAATATAGATGACTTGCTCCGGGATCTTCGTGAACGTGACGCGCGCGACAGCAATCGCGCCGCCGCGCCGCTGAGGCCCGCGGCAGATGCCAAGCTGCTCGATACGTCGGCGCTTTCGGTCGATGAAGCGGTCGACCAGGTGCTGCAGTGGTACCGGGCGCTCGGCCAGCCCGCCTGAGAAGGCGGGCGGCAGTAGGTGCGTCGCGCGGGCAGCGCGGAGCGTGTTTCGAACCCTTAACCCCGTATGGACCTCGATCTGGCCCTTTCAGCCTGCCATTCCGGCCGGCGTGGCACAGCGAGCCATGCACAATCAGATTTTTATGTCCGACCTGCAAACCTCCACCCCGAATACCGAATCCTTTGCGGCTCTGTTCGAAGAGTCGCTGACCCGTCAAGACATGCGCGCCGGCGAAGTGATTTCCGCCGAAGTCGTGCGCGTCGACCACAACTTCGTGGTCGTCAATGCAGGCCTGAAGTCCGAGGCTTACATTCCGATCGAGGAATTCCTGAACGATCAGGGCGAGGTTGAGGTGCAGTCGGGCGATTTCGTGTCCGTCGCGATCGACGCACTCGAAAACGGCTACGGCGACACGATCCTGTCGCGCGACAAGGCGAAGCGCCTTGCATCGTGGCTGTCGCTGGAAAAGGCCCTCGACAACAACGAACTCGTCACCGGCACGATCACCGGCAAGGTGAAGGGCGGCATGACCGTGATGGTCAACGGCATCCGCGCGTTCCTGCCGGGTTCGCTGGTCGACACGCGTCCGGTCAAGGACACGACCCCGTACGAAGGCAAGACGCTCGAGTTCCGCGTGATCAAGCTCGATCGCAAGCGTAACAACGTCGTGCTGTCGCGTCGTGCAGTGATCGAAGCAACGCAAGGCGAAGAGCGCGCGAAGCTGCTCGAGACGCTGAAGGAAGGCGCGATCGTCAACGGCGTGGTCAAGAACATCACCGACTACGGCGCGTTCGTCGACCTCGGCGGCATCGACGGCCTGCTGCACATCACCGACATCGCATGGCGTCGCGTGCGTCACCCGAGCGAAGTCCTGTCGGTTGGCCAGGAAGTCACCGCGAAGATCCTCAAGTTCGACCAAGAGAAGAACCGCGTCTCGCTGGGCATCAAGCAACTGGGCGACGATCCGTGGGAAGGCATCTCGCGCCGTTACCCGTCGGGCACGCGCCTGTTCGGCAAGGTCACGAACATCACCGACTACGGCGCATTCGTCGAAGTGGAATCGGGCATCGAAGGCCTCGTCCACGTGTCGGAAATGGACTGGACCAACAAGAACGTTGCACCGTCGAAGGTTGTCCAGCTGGGCGACGAAGTCGAAGTCATGGTCCTCGAGATCGACGAAGACCGTCGTCGTATCAGCCTCGGCATGAAGCAGTGCAAGCCGAATCCGTGGGATGACTTCAGCCGCAACTTCAAGAAGGGCGACAAGATCACGGGCGCAATCAAGTCGATCACCGACTTCGGCGTGTTCATCGGTCTGCCGGGCGGCATCGACGGCCTGGTCCACCTGTCGGACCTGTCGTGGAGCGAAGCCGGCGAAGAAGCCGTTCGCAAGTACAAGAAGGGCGACGAAGTCGAAGCGATCGTGCTCGGTATCGACGTCGAGAAGGAGCGTATTTCGCTCGGCATCAAGCAGCTCGAAGGCGACCCGTTCAGCAACTACGTTGCAATGAACGACAAGGGTTCGATCGTCGACGGCGTGGTGAAGTCGGTCGATGCGAAGGGCGCTGTCATCACGCTGACGGGCGACATCGAAGGCTACCTGCGTGCATCGGAAATCTCGCAGGATCGCGTCGAAGACGCACGCAACGTGCTGAAGGAAGGCGACAAGGTCAACGCGATGGTGATCAACATCGATCGCAAGTCGCGTGGCATCAACCTGTCGATCAAGGCGAAGGATTCGGCTGAACAACAGGAAGCGATCCGCGGCCTGCAGTCGGACACCAGCGCTGCTGCGACCGGTACGACCAACCTCGGCGCGCTGCTGAAGGCGAAGCTCGACGGCCAGAACCAGTAAGCCTCACGAGGTCTGCTGAAGTATGACCAAATCCGAGTTGGTCGCGCAGCTGGCACTGCGATTTCCGCAACTTGTCCTCAAGGATGCGGATTTCGCGGTGAAAACGATGCTCGATGCGATGTCCGACGCCTTGGCGAAAGGGCATCGCATCGAAATTCGGGGTTTCGGCAGCTTCGGCCTCAACCGTCGCCCGGCGCGCGTCGGACGCAACCCGAAGTCGGGGGAGAAGGTGCAGGTGCCCGAGAAGTTCGTGCCTCACTTCAAGCCCGGCAAGGAATTGCGTGAACGCGTCGACGGCCGCGCCGGCGAGCCGCTGAAAGCTGATGATCCGGACGACGAACGTTGAACGTCGTTCGGCTTGCCCGGAATCCGTCCGGCGAAGGCTGAAGAAAAAAGCGCCCCTTGCGGGCGCTTTTTTCATTTCCGGCTGCCGTGCGGCAATGCGCATCCGCAGGATGTGCGGTGACGCGGAAACGCTTCCTTTACAATACGGGTCGATTCGGCGCCGCGAAGGGGAGTCGCGCGCCGCGGCAAACCTCAACAAAGAGAGGGCTACATGAAGTTTATCGTCTGGCTGATCCGGGTATTGGTGTTCGTGCTGCTGCTGGTGCTCGCACTGGCCAATACGCAAACCGCGACGCTGAATTTCGTTGCCGGCTACGCATGGCAAGCGCCGCTGATCCTGATCGGCCTCGCGTTCTTCGTCGTCGGGCTGCTGGCCGGCCTGCTGTCGGCACTGCCGGCGATGTTCCGCCTGCGCCTCGAGAACGGGCGCCTGAAGCGCGATCTGCGTGCGGCGCGCGAAACCCCGGCCATCGTCGACCAGCCGCCGATGCCGCCCGTCATTTAACACGGACGCCGCGCGACTCCCGCGCGGTTTTCGTCTCTGCTTCGATATTTCGCATGGATCTGGATTTCTGGTGGTTGCTCGCGATTCCGGTGGCGTTCGCGCTCGGCTGGGCGGCGTCACGCTATGACCTGAAGAACCTCCTGTCGGAGAGCGCCAACCTGCCGCGATCGTATTTCCGCGGCCTGAACTTTCTGTTGAACGAACAACCGGACAAGGCGATCGACGCGTTCATCGAGGTCGCGAAACTCGACCCCGAGACGGTCGAGCTGCACTTCGCGCTCGGTAACCTGTTCCGCCGTCGCGGCGAAACGGACCGTGCGATCCGCGTGCACCAGAATCTGCTGAGCCGCACGGACCTGCCGGTCAACGAGCGCGACCATGCGCTGTACGAACTCGGCCAGGATTTCCTGAAGGCCGGCCTGCTCGATCGTGCCGAGGAGGCCTTCCACCGGCTCGCCGACGGCGACTACGCGCTGGGCGCGCAGCGGGCGCTGCTGACGATCTACGAGATCGAGAAGGACTGGAACAAGTCGATCGACACCGCGAAGCGCATCGAATCGATGAGCGACAAGCCGCTCGGCACCGAAATAGCGCAGTTCCACTGCGAACTCGCGCAGGACGCGCTGCAACGCAAGAACGCCACTGCCGCGGCCGACCAGTTGAAGCTCGCGCTTGCCGCGAACCCGCAGAACGTCCGCGCGACGATCCTGTCCGGTGATGCCGCGCAGGCGGCGGGCGATCACGCGGCCGCGATCGAGCACTGGAAGCGCGTCGAGGCGCAAAATCCCGCTTATCTGCCGCTCGTCGCCGACAAGCTGATGAAGGCCTATGTCGCGCTCGACAAGCCGGTCGAGGGCGCCGAGCTGCTGATGGGCTACGTCGATCGCTATCCGTCGAACGACCTGCTCGATACTGCGTATCAGCACATCGCCGGGTTGCGCGGCCAGGACGCGGCGCATACGCTCGCGCGCACGCAGATGGAGAAGTCGCCGAACCTGTCGGGCATGCTGCACCTGCTCGATGCGCAGATCGCGGCCGCCGACGAGCCGCGCCGTAAGGAACTTGAAATGATGCGCGCGCTGATCAAGCAGCGCACCAAAAATCTGCCACGCTATACGTGCCAGAATTGCGGTTTCCGGGCACGGCTCTTCTACTGGCAGTGCCCCGGATGCAGCGGCTGGGAAACCTATGCGCCGCGCCGCGTCGAACCTGCGATGCCGGGTTGATCCCGGGGCGCGGCGCCGACGCACTGCGGTTCCCGCCGGGTCCGGCCCGGCGGGCAAGTTAGTCAATTACCGGGACGTACCGGAACATCTATGAAAATCACCATCATCGGCACCGGCTATGTCGGTCTTGTCACAGGCTCCTGCCTCGCCGAGATCGGCCACGACGTCTTCTGTCTGGATGTCGATCCGCGCAAGATCGAGATCCTGAACAACGGCGGGATGCCGATTCACGAACCGGGCCTGCTGGACATCATCGCGCGCAATCGCGCGGCAGGGCGTCTGCGCTTCTCGACGGACATCGAGGCGAGCGTCGCGCACGGCGAGATCCAGTTCATCGCCGTCGGCACGCCGCCCGACGAGGACGGTTCGGCCGACCTGCAATACGTGCTCGAGGCCGCGCGCAACATCGGTCGTTACATGACCGGTTTCAAGGTGATCGTCGACAAGTCGACGGTGCCGGTCGGCACCGCGCAGCGCGTGCGCGCGGTGGTCGACGAGGCGCTCGGCGCCCGCGGGCTTGCGGGCAGCGTCGCGCACCGTTTCTCGGTCGTATCGAATCCGGAATTCCTGAAGGAAGGCGCGGCAGTCGAGGACTTCATGCGCCCGGACCGGATCGTCATCGGCGTCGACGACGACGAGACGGGCACGGTGGCGCGCGAGAGGATGAAGAAGCTGTACGCGCCGTTCAACCGCAATCACGAGCGCACGATCTACATGGACGTGCGTTCGGCGGAATTCGCGAAATATGCGGCGAATGCGATGCTCGCGACCCGCATCTCGTTCATGAACGAGATGTCGAATCTCGCCGACAAGGTCGGTGCTGACATCGAAGCCGTGCGCCGCGGGATCGGTTCCGATCCGCGCATCGGCTATCACTTCCTGTACGCGGGCGTCGGCTACGGCGGCTCGTGCTTCCCGAAGGACGTGCAGGCGCTGATCCGCACCGCCGGCGAGAACGGCCAGCCGCTGCGCATCCTGGAGGCCGTCGAAGCGGCCAACTCCGCACAGAAGGACGTGCTGATCGGCAAGATCGAGCAGCGCTTCGGCGCGGACCTGACCGGTCGCGAATTCGCGGTCTGGGGCCTCGCGTTCAAGCCGAATACGGACGACATGCGCGAGGCGCCGAGCCGTCGGCTGATCGCCGCGCTGCTCGGGCGTGGCGCGATCGTGCGCGCGTACGATCCCGTCGCGATCGACGAGGCGCGCCGCGTGTTCGCGCTCGATCTCGGCGAGGCTTCCGACGCGCTTGCGCGTCTGCATTTCGTCGATACCCAGGACGCGGCCGTGAGCGCCGCGGATGCGCTCGTGATCGTCACCGAGTGGAAGGAATTCCGGAGCCCGGATTTCACGCGCCTGAAGGCCGAACTGAAGGCGCCGGTGATCTTCGACGGGCGCAACCTGTACGAACCGGACGCGATGGCCGAACTCGGCTTCGACTACCATGCGATCGGGCGTCCGCACGTCGATCCGCAGTCCCCCTCCCGTGGATGAGCGCACGATGACGACCCTTCGCGAAGTGGTGCCGGTCCCGCGCGCGCAGCTCGCGCGTTCGCGTGTGCTCGTGGTCGGCGACGTGATGCTCGACCGCTACTGGTTCGGCAACGTCGACCGTATTTCGCCGGAAGCGCCGGTGCCCGTCGTGCACGTGCAGCGCCAGGAAGAGCGGCTCGGCGGCGCGGCCAACGTCGCGCGCAACGCCGTGACGCTCGGCGCCCAGGCCGGGCTGCTGTGCGTGGTCGGCTGCGACGAACCCGGTGAGCGGATCGTCGAGCTGCTCGGCAGCAGTGGCGTCACGCCCCATCTCGAGCGCGACGCGGCGCTGCCGACGACCATCAAGCTGCGCGTGCTTGCGCGCCAGCAGCAGCTGCTGCGCGTCGATTTCGAAGCGATGCCGACGCACGAGGTGCTGCTCGCCGGGCTCGCGCGGTTCGACGCGCTGCTGCCGCAGCACGACATCGTGCTGATGTCGGATTACGCGAAAGGCGGGCTGACGCACGTGACGACGATGATCGAGAAGGCGCGCGCGGCCGGCAAGCCGGTGCTCGTCGATCCGAAGGGCGGCGACTGGGCGCGCTATCGCGGCGCCTCGCTGATCACGCCGAACCGCGCGGAGTTGCGCGAAGTCGTCGGTCAGTGGCATTCGGAAGACGACCTTCGCGCGCGCGTCGCGAAGCTGCGCGCGGAACTCGATCTCGATGCGTTGCTGCTCACGCGTTCGGAAGAGGGGATGACGCTCTTTTCCGCCGCGGGCGAACTGCACGCGCCGGCGCTCGCGCGCGAGGTGTACGACGTGTCGGGGGCGGGCGATACCGTGATCGCGACCGTCGCGACGATGCTCGGCGCAGGCGTGCCGCTCGTCGACGCCGTCGTGCTGGCGAACCGTGCCGCGGGTATCGTGGTCGGCAAGCTCGGCACGGCGACCGTCGGCTACGACGAACTGTTTCACTGAGCGCATCGGGCGGCGCACGCGCCGGCCGGACGGCTCCCATTTTTCAGGCAGGACGACCATGACCATCATCGTCACCGGCGCAGCCGGTTTTATCGGCGCGAACATCGTCAAGGCGCTCAACGAGCGTGGCGAGTCGCGCATCATCGCGGTCGACAATCTGACGCGCGCGGAAAAGTTCCGCAATCTCGTCGATTGCGAGATCGACGACTATCTCGACAAGACGGAATTCGTCGAACGCTTCGCACGCGGCGATTTCGGCAAGGTACGCGCGGTGTTCCACGAAGGCGCCTGTTCGGACACGATGGAAACCGACGGCCGCTACATGATGGACAACAACTTCCGCTACAGCCGCGCGGTGCTCGATGCGTGCCTCGCGCAGGGCGCGCAGTTCCTGTACGCGTCGTCTGCGGCGACCTACGGCGGCTCGACGCGCTTCGTCGAGGAGCGCGAGGTCGAGGCGCCGCTGAACGTCTACGGCTATTCGAAGTTCCTGTTCGACCAGGTGATCCGGCGCGTGCTGCCGAGCGCGAAGAGCCAGATCGCCGGGTTCCGCTACTTCAACGTGTACGGCCCGCGCGAGACGCACAAGGGCCGCATGGCGTCGGTCGCGTTCCACAACTTCAACCAGTTCCGCGCGGAAGGCAAGGTCAAGCTGTTCGGCGAGTACAACGGTTATGCGCCGGGCGAGCAGACGCGCGACTTCGTGTCGATCGAGGATGTCGCGAAGGTGAACCTGTTCTTCTTCGATCATCCGGAGAAGTCGGGCATCTTCAACCTCGGCACCGGCCGCGCACAACCGTTCAACGACATCGCGTCGACGGTCGTGAACACGCTGCGCGCGCTCGACGGCCTGCCGCCGCTGACGCTCGCGCAGCAGGTCGAGCAGGGGCTGATCGAATACGTACCGTTCCCGGATGCGCTGCGCGGCAAGTACCAGTGCTTCACGCAGGCCGACCAGACGAAGCTGCGTGCTGCCGGCTACGACGCGCCGTTCCTGACGGTGCAGGAAGGTGTCGACCGTTACGTGCGTTGGCTGTCCGGCCAGGTTTAAGTCCGCGCGTCGCATCGCTAGACTGGGTCTCACGGTCGGCAGCCGCCGACCGTTTTTCATCGGAGATCCAGCACATGATCAGGAAATGGTTTGCCGCCGCAGCGATGTTCGGCGCGATCGCGTCGGCCTGGGCGGCCGTCGACGTCAACACCGCGAACGAGGATGCACTCGTCGGTATCAAGGGCATCGGTCCCGCGCGGGCAAAGGCGATTCTCGACGAGCGCGGCGCACGCGGCCCGTTCAGGAATGCAGACGATCTTGCATCGCGCGTGAAAGGCATGGGCGGCCATACGGTCGAGCGCCTTCAGCAGGAGGGGTTGACGATCGGCGCAGCAGGCTCGGGTGCGCAGGCACCCGCCGCGGGCAAGCCCACGGCAGTGAAACCTGCCGCGGCGCCCGCCCGCACTGCGCAGAAGTAACGCTCGCGAGGCGAAGGGCTCCTTCAGTCGCCGTCGTTGCGACGGCTTCCCGCGGCATGCCGCGGGTTTTTTGCGTGCATGCTGCACGCGCACGATCGTGAATCGCGGGCACGCCTATTCCACCGTCGCAATGGGGGTTGCCGGCGCGAGCCCCGGCGCTGGTTTACAATCAATCGATTGATCAGCCTCGCACTCACGGTATCTCCATGGCTTACAAAACTATCGAAGACACGATCGGCAACACGCCGCTCGTGCAACTGGTCCGCCTGCCGGACGACGAGATTCGCGCACGCAACAACGTGTTGCTCGCCAAGCTGGAAGGCAACAATCCGGCCGGTTCCGTGAAGGATCGCCCTGCGCTGTCGATGATCAACAAGGCCGAGGCGCGCGGCCGCATCAAGCCGGGCGATACGCTGATCGAGGCGACGAGCGGCAATACGGGCATCGCGCTCGCGATGGCCGCGGCGATCCGCGGTTACAAGATGGTGCTGATCATGCCGGAGGACCTGTCGGTCGAGCGTCGCCAGAGCATGGCCGCTTACGGTGCCGAAATCATCCTGACGCCGGTAAAGGGCGGGATGGAACTGGCGCGCGACCTCGCGGAGCAGATGCAGCGCGAAGGCAAGGGCGTGATCCTCGATCAGTTCGGGAACCCCGACAACCCGCTCGCGCACTACGAAGGAACGGGCCCGGAGATCTGGCGCGACACCGAGGGGCGCGTCACGCACTTCGTGTCGGCGATGGGCACGACGGGCACGATCATGGGCACGTCGCGTTTTCTGAAGGAACAGAATCCGGCGATCGAGATCGTTGGCGCGCAGCCGGAAGAAGGGTCGCGCATCCCGGGCATTCGCAAGTGGCCGGAGGCCTATATGCCGACGATCTTCGATCGCAGTCGCGTCGATCGCGTCGAGAGCGTGAGCCAGGCCGCGTCCGAAACGATGGCGCGCCGGCTCGCGGCCGTCGAAGGCATCTTTGCCGGCATCTCGTCGGGTGGCGCATGCGAAGTCGCGATGCGCATCGCGCGCCAGGTGGAGAACGCGACGATCGTGTTCATCGTCTGCGATCGCGGCGACCGATACCTGTCGACCGGCGTGTTTCCTGCCTGAGCCGGAACGGCATCGGCAGGATCACGCGATAAAAAAGCGCCGCACGAGCGGCGCTTTTTCTTTGCGCGGGCCGAGCTTACTGCGCTGGTGCTTCCGTGTCCGCCGCGGGCAGCGGCAGCGCGCCGCTCGCTTCCATCTGCGCCTTCACGGCTTCGCCGAGCTGGTACACGGTGAGCGCGTAGAAGAAGCTGCGGTTGTAGCGCGTCAGCACGTAGAAGTTCTTGAGGCCGAGCATGTACTCGGTTGCGCGCCCCGGCGACGGCAGATCGACCACGGTCACCGGCGTGCCGGCTTCGGTGGTGATATTGACCGTCGGCTCGTTGAGCGTCATGCCGGCGCGCAGCAGCTGCGACAGTGCCCAGTGCGGTTCGGGCTGGCCGTCCGCGGCCGCCTGGGCGATGCCGAGGCTGCCCGTGTCGGGCGTGATCCGCCAGACCACCGGGCGGTCGGTTTCCCAGCCGTGCTGCTTCAGGTAGTTTGCGACGCTGCCGATCGCATCGGCAGGACTGCTGCGCAGATCGACGTGGCCGCCGCCGTCGTAGTCGACCGCATACTCGCGGATGCTGCTCGGCAGGAACTGCGGGATGCCGATCGCACCCGTGTACGAGCCGAGCACGGTGGTCGGGTCGAGCTGGTTGTCGCGGGTCCAGACGAGGAAGTCCTCGAGGTTCTTGCGGAACGTGGCCTGGCGGCTGTCGCGATTCGGCGTGTCCGGGTAGTCGAACGTGAGCGTCGTCAGCGCATCGAGCACGCGGAAGTTGCCCATGTAGCGGCCGTAGATCGTTTCGACGCCGATGATGCCGACGATCACCTCGGGCGGCACGCCAAATTCCTCGGACGCGCGCTGCAGCGTTGCCCGGTTCGCCTTCCAGAATTTCACGCCCGCGTTGATGCGGATCGGTTCGATGAAGCGCGAACGATAGACGCTCCAGTTCTTCACCGAAGGCGTCGGCGCCGGCTTCACGAGTTTCACGGCCGTGGCCGAGTAGCTGACGCGCGAGAACAGCGCGTGCAGGCTTGCGGAATCGAAGCCGTTGCGGCTCACCATCTCGTCGATGAACGCATCGACCTTCGCGTTGCTCGCGTAACGCTGCGGAACGATCTCCTCTTCGAAGGTCTGGCCCGGCGGCGTCGGCTGCTGCGGTTGCGCCTGCGCGACGAGCGTGCCGGGAGACTTCGCAGGCTGTGTTTGCGCGGCGGCGGGTGCGGCGGCCAGGGTAGCGGCGACGGCAGCGGCAACGAGCGGAACGCGAACGCGGAACAGTGCGGAGAGAAGGGCGGCAGGCTTGCTGGAATTCATGTCGAAGCGGGCGGACAGGGCGATGGGGTTCGGCGCAGTATACCCGACGCACCTTGCGTGCCGGGGCGTAGCAGCGCACCGTTGTGGTAAGTTAGCGGCGAATTCGCGGCAGACGATGGACATCATTGATGGAGACCAGCGGCGCAACCCGCGTCGCGGATGACAGCTTATGGCAACCGCCTTCTATACGCACCCCGACTGCATGCTGCACGAGATGGGGGAATGGCATCCGGAATGCCCGGCCCGACTGTCGGCGATCCAGGATCAGCTGATCGCGAGCCGCATCGACGACCTGATCGTGCACGAAACCGCGCCGTTCGCGAGCGAGGTGGCGCTGGGCCGCGTGCATACGCAGGCCCATATCGACTACATCCGCAGCATGATGCCCGTCGACGGCTACGTCGAGATCGATCCCGACACGCTGATGAACCGCGACACGTGGCGCGCCGCGCTGCGTGCGGCTGGCGCCGCGATCGCGGCGACCGACGCGGTGATCGAAGGCCGCTACGCGAATGCGTTCTGCAGCGTTCGGCCGCCCGGCCATCACGCGGAACCCGCGCGCGCGATGGGCTTCTGCTTCTTCAACAACGTCGCGATCGCCGCGCGGCACGCGCTCGACGTGCACGGCCTCGAGCGGGTCGCGATCATCGATTTCGACGTGCACCACGGCAACGGCACCGAAGCCGCGTTCGCGAACGACGAGCGCGTGCTGATGTGCAGCTTCTTCCAGCATCCGCTGTACCCGTTCTCGGGCGCCGATCACCAGGCGCCGAACATGGTCAACCTGCCGATGCCTGCGCGCAGCAACGGGATGGCGATCCGCGAAGCGGTCGACATGTTCTGGCTGCCGCGTCTCGACGCGTTCAAGCCGCAAATGCTGTTCGTGTCGGCCGGTTTCGACGCGCATCGCGAGGACGACATCGGCAACCTCGGTCTCGTCGAATCCGATTTCGAATGGCTGACCGCCCAGGTCGTCGACGTCGCGCGCCGGCATGCGCAGGGTCGCATCGTGAGCTGTCTCGAGGGCGGCTACAACCTGTCGGCACTCGGGCGCAGCGTGGTCGCGCACCTGCGCGTGCTGGCCGGCATCTGACCGGCAGCGGATCGGCGCGCGCTCAGCGCGCCGGCACGTGCGCGTGAATCCACGCGATCAGCGCATCGATCACGCGGTCGCGCTCGAGATCGTTCATCGTTTCGTGGAACCCGCCTTCGTATAGCGTCAGCGTGCGATCGGGCGAGCCGACACGGGCGCCGAACGCGCGGCTTCCATCGGGTTCGGTCAGCTTGTCCTCGGTGCCGTGATAGACGAGCACCGGCACGCGCAGCGCACCGCGACCGTGCTCGATGCGCGCCATCGCATCGAGGATTTCGGCGCCGGTGCGCGCCGGCACCGCGCCGTGGTGCACGAGCGGATCGGCGCGATTGGCGGCGACGACGGCCGGATCGCGCGACAGCAGCGCCGCATCGATCCTGATTGCAGGGAAGCTCGGCCACACGCGGCTGATGAAGCGGCTCATCGCGAGCATCCAGCGCGGCACGTCGCGTCCCGGCGCGAGCGCCGGGCTCGACAGCACGAGGCCTGCCAGCGCGTGGCCGCGAGCCGGCACGCGTTCGATCGCATACAGCGCCGCGACGGCGCCGCCCATGCTGTGCCCCATCAGGAAGAGCGGCGTGGCGCCGCGGGCGGCTTCGGCAACCAGCGCATCCGCATCGTTCAGGTAATCGTCGAAACACTCGACCCATGCGCGTTTGCCGGGCGACTGGCCGTGCCCGCGCAGATCGATCGCCAGCACGTCGATGCCCGCCGCGTTCAATCTGGCCGCGAGCGCCGCGTAACGGCCCGCATGCTCGGCGAGGCCGTGGACGAGCGCGATCGTCGCAAGCGGCGGCAGCGTGCCGTCGCCGGCCGGCCAGCGATACGACGCCAGTTCGAGCCCGTCCGCGGTACGCAGCCGGCCCATCCGCGGGGCGGGCGGCGATACCGGGCCCGATGCCGAGGTGGCGGCGGGTGCGGCGGCCTGCGTGGTGGTGGCGGTCATCTGGCGGGTCCCCTGTCTCGTTGGCATCGGTGTTCCGGATCATAGTCGCGGTAGCCGCGCGGCGGCCCAGCAGCGCCCCTCTAATTTCGTCTGGTTATGAAAAGATCGAAATCGATTATTAAGTGGAATGAGGCGTTTGCGGTAAAATCGCCGGCTATTCCAGATGCTTCGGCGGCCGACTGGCGGGCCTCGCCAGCCGGCCGCCGTTTTGTTTACATGATCGAATTACGCAATCTGTCGCAGCGTTTTCCCGGGCCGACCGGCTGGGTCGACGCATTGCACAACGTCAATCTGAGGATCCCGCAGGGAGAGGTGTTCGGCATCATCGGCCGAAGCGGCGCCGGCAAGAGCACGCTCGTGCGCACCATCAACCTGCTCACGCGGCCGACCGAAGGCAATGTCGTCGTCGGGGGACGCGATCTCACGCTGCTGTCGTCCGGCGCGCTGCGCGAAGCGCGCCGCGAAATCGGCATGATCTTCCAGCACTTCAATCTGCTGTCGTCGCGCACGGTGTTCGACAACGTCGCGCTGCCGCTCGAGCTGGCCGGCGCGAGCCGTGCCGAGATCGAGGCGGCGGTGCTGCCGCTGCTCGACCTCGTCGGGCTGTCCGCGCAGAAGGATCGCTATCCGGCGCAGATCAGCGGCGGCCAGAAGCAGCGCGTCGGCATCGCCCGCGCGCTCGCGAGCAAGCCGAAGGTACTGCTGTCGGACGAAGCGACGTCGGCGCTCGACCCCGAGACCACGCGCGCGATCCTCGACCTGCTGAAGCGCATCAACCGCGAGCTCGGCCTGACGATCGTGCTGATCACGCACCAGATGGAAGTCATCAAGCAGGTGTGCGATCGCGTGGCGGTGCTCGACGCGGGCCGCGTGGTCGAAGAGGGCCGCGTGATCGACGTGTTCCTGCAGCCGCATCACGAAGTGACGCGCGCGCTGATCGGCGACGTGATCGCGCAGGAACTGCCGCCGGCGCTGAAGGCGCGCGTGGCCGAGCGGCTGAAGACGGGCAGCGGGCATCTGCTGCGGCTCGCGTTCACCGGCTCGGGTGTCGATCAGCCGATCCTGTCGGAGACGATCCGCCGGTACGAACTCGATTTCAACATCCTGCATGGCCAGATCGACGAGATCCAGGGGCAGGCGTTCGGGTCGCTCGCGGTGCTCGCGGGCGGCGAACCGGGCAAGGTCGGGCAGGCGCTCGCGTTCCTGCGCGAGCAAGGTGTGGTGGTAGAGGAGCTTTCGTATGTTGAGTGAGATGTTCGATATGTTCGTGCAGTCGTTCTGGGAGACGCTGATCATGGTCGGCATCTCGGGGGCGGTCGGCGCGCTCGTCGGGCTGCCGCTCGGCGTGCTGCTCTACCTGACCGACCGCCAGGGCGTGCTGCAGAACCTCGGCGTGAATCGCGTGCTCGGCGGCATCGTGAACGCGGTGCGCTCGACGCCGTTCATCATCCTGCTGGTCGCGGTCATACCGTTCACGCGGCTCGTCACGGGGTCGTCGATCGGCACGGCCGCAGCGGTCGTGCCGCTGACGCTCGCGGCCGCACCGTTCGTCGCGCGGCTGGTCGAGACCGCGCTGCGCGAAGTCGACCGCGGGCTGATCGAGGCCGCCCAGTCGATGGGTGCGACGACCTCGCAGATCGTGTTCAAGGTGCTGCTGCCCGAATCGCTGCCGGGCATCGTCGCGGGCCTGACGATCACGTTCGTGTCGCTCGTCGGCTATTCGGCGATGGCCGGTGCGATCGGCGGCGGCGGGCTCGGCGATCTCGGGATCCGCTACGGCTACCAGCGCTATCTGCCGGAAGTGATGTGGACAGTCGTCGCGATCCTGATCGTGTTCGTGCAGATCGTGCAGTCGTTCGGCGACTGGCTCGTGCGCCGGCTGAGCCACAAGTAAAACGACATTCATTCGTTGGGGGATAGGATGCAACGACGCTTCATGCTGAAGTTCGCGGCCGCATTCGGCGCGGCCGCACTGTTCGCGAGCGCGCACGCGCAGACCGAAACCATCAAGGTGGGCGTGACGGGCGGCCCGCACGCGCAGATCATGGAGGTGGTGAAGAAGGTCGCGGCCAAGGGCGGCCTCGACATCCGCGTCGTCGAATTCTCGGATTACGTGCAACCGAACGCGGCGCTCGCGTCGGGCGATCTCGACGCGAACAGCTACCAGCACGATCCGTATCTGCAGGCGCAGGTGAAGGATCGCGGCTACAAGCTGATCAAGGTCGCGGAGACCGTCACGTTCCCGATGGGCATCTATTCGAAGCGGGTGAAGTCGCTGGCCGAGTTGAAGCCGGGCGCGCGCATCGCGGTGCCGAACGATCCGACCAACGGCGGCCGTGCGCTGCTGTTGCTGCAGAAACAGGGGCTCCTGAAGCTGCGCGCGGACGCCGGGCTGAAGGCGACGCCGCTCGACATCGTCGACAACCCGCGCAAGCTGAAGATCGTCGAGCTCGATGCGGCGCAGATTCCGCGCTCGCTCGGCGACGTCGACGCGGCCGCGATCAATACCAACTACGCGATGGAAGCGGGGTTGAAACCGAAACAGGATGCGATCGCGATCGAGGGCCCGACTGGCCCGTACGCGAACATTCTCGCGATTCGCGAGGCCGACCGGGGTAAGCCGTGGGTCGCGAAGCTGGTCGCGGCTTATCATTCCGCGGAAGTGAAGCAGTTCATCGAACAGAAGTTCGGCGGCGCGGTGATCGCCGCCTGGTAACACGTGATGCGGGGCGCGCCCGGTGACGATTAGAGTCGATGATCGAAAACCCGGGCTTTGCGTCCGGGTTTTTTCTCTTTTAAAATAGAACGACCGTTCGCTATTGCCGGCGCGCCGGAGAGGCGCGCTATCCTCGATAGCCGCGATGGATTGGTCCGCTTGGCCGCGCAGTCATGAGGCCTCGCTATAGAATGGCCTCTGGTCGTATTCGTAACTTTGGAGCGTGTGCATGAAAATCCTGGTGCCAGTGAAAAGAGTGGTCGATTACAACGTGAAGGTCCGCGTGAAGTCGGACAACACGGGCGTCGACATCGCGAACGTGAAGATGTCGATGAACCCGTTCGACGAAATCGCGGTGGAAGAAGCGGTGCGCCTGAAGGAAGCCGGTGTCGCGACCGAAGTGATCGCGGTGTCGGTCGGCGTGACGCAAGCGCAGGAAACGCTGCGCACGGCGCTGGCAATCGGTGCGGATCGCGCGATCCTCGTCGAGTCGAACGACAGCGTCGAGCCGCTGGCCGTCGCGAAGATCCTGAAGGCGCTGGTCGACAAGGAACAGCCGCAACTGGTGATCCTCGGCAAGCAGGCGATCGACGA